>CAZCDD010000080.1:0-1853 GCA_964497405.1 uncultured Hydromonas sp.
TTGCTGAAAAAGTCTTCATTACTATTTCCAATAAAGTTAAATTAAACAACCATACCGATCGCTATCATTGCTTATGCCCGCAACCTCTCCCGACGCGCTCTTTTTATGGACTGAGCTTTTGATTATCAACTATATTGTATGAAAAGTCAATTCCAACTGCACAACAAAACCTGCAAGCATCTGATTTATCGTTGTTTTTTATACAATTTAGCCCTCGAATCACGCACACCACCTCAGACCAAAAGACATAAAAAAAAACCCAAGCCATAAAGCTTGGGTTATAAATCCACCAAAGAAGGGTGGAGGAGACAACTTGAGACTGCATAACAGTCAACGATTGCCATTATACGGGATTTTTACGTTAAGACAAGCAAAGCCCACGCAGCATTCACCAAGCAAAACAACGCCTCAAGTAATATTTACCGCCAATTCAAATTTTTTGTGAGATTATTATAAATTCATCAATTTCATAATAAAAAACCCTAAAAATCCGTTTTAAAAATTTATAGAAAAAGTTGCACATATACAACATTGTTTTCTGTCAAAACTGAAATTGACACTTTTTTATGACCTGCAACTGTTTTGAGCTTCCGTTATATAATGCCACTCCCTCAATGGTTTAATGCGATTTACACACAGGATCAACATCATGGAATGCACAGTACGCTGGGTCGGCGCCAACGCCGGAATGTCGTTCATAGGAGAATCAGGTAGCGGCCATGCCGTCGTGATGGATGGCGCGCCCGAAGCTGGCGGACGCAACCTGGGGCCACGCCCGATGGAAATGTTATTGATGGGCACTGGCGGCTGCTCCGCCTTTGATGTTGTATTGATTTTGCAAAAGGCACGACAAAAAGTTACCGATTGTCAGGTGAAACTGCAAGCCACTCGCGCGGAAACCGACCCCAAAGTATTCACCCAAATTCACTTTCACTTCATTGTCAGTGGTGAGGCGTTGTCTGAGTCCGCTGTTGAACGCGCCGTAAAGCTTTCACATGATAAATACTGCTCGGCCAGCATCATGCTGGCACAAGTCGCGCAGATCAGTCACAGTATTGAAATCATCAATACCGCTCAGGCATGAGCCGACATAGAAGCGTCAGGTGATGGGTTTAAGACTGTGCGTTGAGGTAGGCCTGTAATTGGGCTTGCATGCGGTCAAATTGGTCTGCACATCCGTGGAAACCAACCACTTTTTGGCGACTGGTCTGACCGCGCAACACGCTCACTTGACGTACTGCACAATCAAACGCGCGCGCTAAAAACAAACACAGCGCGTCATTGGCTTTACCATCCACCGGTGGCGCGGACAATCTAACTTTCACTGCTTCGCCGTAAATACCCGACCACTGGGTGGTTTTCGCGCCTGGCTGAACATAAACGCTCAGCCAAACGTCTTGATTTTTAATGTGTAAAAAAGTCATTGTGTTGATGTGAATCATTTAGTGCCAAAATTTTGCCCCTACCCCTACAGACGGCTTAGCACATCATTATCCCAAACATAAAAAACCCCGTCAAAGACGGGGCTTGAGACCCACCCTTAGATTCAAGGGCGGCGATACACAGGAAACGGCCACACTGCTGCTGGCTTGGCTGGGGGCGGTTTGACTTCCGGCTCAACCACAGATACTGACTTGGGTTTTTCAGCTTCAGCCTCACTTCCTGTGGTGCTTATTACTTTTTTGCTGCTGTCGCCGCTTTCTTTGCAGGTGCTTTTTTCTCTGCTGCAGGCTTAGCCGCTGCTTTTGCTGGCGCTTTCGCCGGAGCTTTTACTGCTGCTTTGGCAGGTACTTTCGCAGGCGCTTTTTTCTCTACTGCAGGTTTAGCCGCTGCTTTTGCTGGCGCTTTCGCCG
>CAZCDD010000080.1:1953-6516 GCA_964497405.1 uncultured Hydromonas sp.
AGCTTTAGTCGCTGTTTTGACCGCTGGTTTAGCGGCTACTTTTGCTGGCGCTTTTTTCTCTACTGCAGGTTTAGCCGCTGCTTTTGCTGGCGCTTTCGCCGGAGCTTTTACTGCTGCTGTTGCTGGCGATTTCGCTGCTGGTTTGGCAACAGCTTTAGTCGCTGTTTTGACCGCTGGTTTAGCGGCTACTTTTGCTGGCGCTTTTGCCGCCGGTTTGGCGACTGCGGTTTTTTTCACAGCAGGTTTTACAGCTTCTTTAGCGACTGGCTTTGCAGTTGCTTTTTTAGCAGGTGCTTTAGTTGCAGTTTTTTTAGCTTCGGCCATCTACCACTCCTTTATTGAATGAATTGTTGCTCCGTTAAAAAAAGATCCATTAATTAAGAACAGTCTTTCAGTCGAGTGCCCATATTTTAGACAAGGACTCAAACAAATCGTCACAAATTATTCTTAATTCAGTTGCAATAATAACGCTTTTGATGTATTAAGAATATATTTTTAACCACATTTTTTTTGCGTTTTCAAGTACTTTACCAAAAAAACCACAATATTTTTTATGGCACGCCCGGCGCGAATCGAACGCGCGACCTTTGGCTTCGGAGGCCAACACTCTATCCACTGAGCTACGGGCGCAATTTGAACCACCGCTTATTTTTATTATTTCGATGCGGCATTTTGAATCGAGGTGGCAATCATACCTATTTTTCTCAAAATATGCCATGCCTATGCGTCAACTCACAACAACCGGATGACTTTATATTGCCGTTTGTATCACCTCAAAACCACTATCCCTTTATAATGCGACCGTTTAATTGGACACGCACGCTCTGTGCATTTTTTGATGTAAGGTTTTTTTATATGACTGTTTGCACTTGGAAAAATTACATGATGAGCCTGACGGTACTCACGCTGGGGCTGCTGACCGGCTGCAATGTATCGGCCAAAAACAACGACGCAGCCAAACCCACTGAGCCAACAGCACAGGTGAGTGAAATAGAAAAAAAAGTCAAAGCCGATTTAGAATTAAAAGTTGAAAAAATTTCGGTTAAATCGGTGCGCAAGCTGCCTTACTCCGATTTATTTGAAGTGGTGCTGGCGAACAATGACATTGTGTACACCAACGCCAAAACCGAATTCACCCTCATTGGCCACATGATCAATAACGCCGACATGTCTGACATGACGCAAGCGCGCATAGATGAGCTGTCTGTGGTTGATTTTAAATCACTGCCTCTGGCGCAGGCATTCAAGCAGGTTAAAGGAGACGGCTCCCGCCAGATCGCGGTATTTGAAGATCCGAACTGTGGGTATTGCAAAGCTTTTCGCCATACATTGGAAAAGGTCAACAACGTCACTGTTTATACCTTCGTCATTGACATCCTCGGCCCGAGCTCTACGGCCATTTCTAAGCAATTGCTGTGCGCGAGCGACCAAGGCGCAGCATGGGATGACTGGATGCTGAACAAAAAATTACCGAGCAACAGCGGCAATTGCGACACCTCTGCTCTGGACAAAAACAAAGCCTTGGCTCAGCAGCTGGGCGTAACCGGCACACCCACCATTATTTTTGTCAATGGCAAACGCACCCCAGGCGCGCCCGATCAAGCGAGTCTGGAAGAAATGCTCAACGCATCCAAGCCATAATCGCATACCCAAGCACACAAAAGGCAACCGTTTTAGGTTGCCTTTTGTTTTACCATGCGCTCCAGCGCGCTCATTCGTCGCTCGAAGCCAACTTCGCACGCACCTCATCCAAGTTCGCACACTGATATTTTTCACCCAAATCATGCAGCCAACCGGTGCGCGTGAGCATTTCCAGCGGCTGCTCGCGCAGGCCATAGACAAAAATCGGCACATGCTTTTCTTGATACATTTCCAACAGCTCATTGAGCGACTCAGTGCCCGATGAATCCACATAAATCATGCCCGAAAAGTCCAGTACCAAAGCACGCTTCGGGATATTCACTTGCAACTGGTCAATCAATTTAACCGCGCCAAAGAACAAGGTACCGACCAAACGCCGCGCCTTCACACCTTCTGCTTGCTCACCCCACGCGGATAAATCAATCTCATCCTGAGTAGACAAATAGGACACGCGATAAATCAGCGTAAAACATGCCGCCAAAATCCCAACTTCCACCGCGGCGGTCAAATCCACCACCACCGTCAGAATAAACACCGACAGCAAGATAATGCGATAGGTCAAACGATAGGATTTCAAGCGCACAAACTCATGCCACTCACCCATGTTATACGCAACAAACATCAAAATCGCCGACAATGCCGCCAACGGAATGTACTGAGCCAAAGGCGCCGCCACCAGCACCACAACCAGCAAAATCACGGCATGAATCATGCCTGAGACGGGGCTGGTCGCGCCATTTTTAATATTCGTGACCGTGCGGGCGATGGTTCCAGTCGCAGGCATGCCACCAAAAAACGGCACCACCATATTGGCAAAACCTTGCGCGAGCAACTCCTGATTCGAGTCGTGTTTATCCTTAATCATATTGTCTGCAACGCGCGCGCACAGCAAGGACTCAATCGCACCCAACACAGCCAAAGTCGCTGCCGGGGCCACCAAACCCTTCATCGCCTCCCAAATCAGCGCAACGCTCCAGCTACCATCGGCCGCCTGCGGCAAAGGAATGGTGAACGATGGCAAACCCTGCGGAATCCCACCAAAACGCGAACCGATGGTTTCCACATGCAAGCCCATGGTCTGCGCCAAAATCGTCGCCACCAGCAAGGCAATGATCGAGCCGGGAATCGATCCACGGATACGATCCAACACCGACGCCGGCTTCTGCGCATTCGGCTGACTGCTTTTTTGCCACAGAATAATAATGGCCAAAGACAGTAAGGCCAAAAACAATGCTTGCGGATTCCACGTTGGCAAAGCATTCCACAAAGTATGTAGTAGGGCAAAAAACTCCGCCGGCGATTTACCCGTGATCTGCAAACCCAAAAAATCCTTGATCTGCGAAATCCCGATCAGCACCGCAATCCCGTTGGTAAAACCGATGATCACCGCCACGGGGATGAATTTAATCAAAATCCCCATGCGGAAAAACCCCATGGCCCACAAAATAAAGCCCGACATAAACGTCGCCAACAGCAAACCACCGACACCATAGCGTTCAACAATACCGTACACAATCACGATGAACGCACCTGCCGGCCCGCCAATTTGCACCCGAGAGCCACTGAACAGCGAAATTAAAAAACCCGCGATGATCGCGGTGAAAATCCCTGTTTCCGGCTTTAATCCCGAGGCAATCGCAAACGCCATGGCCAAGGGCAGCGCGACAATCGCCACGGTTGTGCCCGCGCCCAGATCCTTGATAAAGCGCTCGGCATTGTAGCCGCGCATGATTTCATAAATTTTCGGGTTAAATTTAGTGGTTACTTTCATACGGCACCTATGGGAGTTTTAGCTCCCATTATATGCCCTGATTTTTCATTGCATTCGAAATTTTTACCACAGCCCCTCATCCACCAATCACCCCGCGCGCAACCACCACGGTGGCTCATCACAGAATCAATGGCATGAAGCCCCGACCACCCACGGAAGATCGAATACGTTTTAAGAGCCTGTGATCGATGTCGCGTGGCGCGACACACTTGGTTTTTTCAACGGTGTGCGTTGCGCCTTTTTCGCTTTTTTAAGTGAATGATGCCTCTGTGGCGCCGCCGTTATACTGCACTGAGTAGCGACCGGCGCACAACCTGTATCCGATGAAGCTACTGAAGGCACCTGCTGCGCCCAAGCCGCCGTCGCCAACCCTACGCTCGCCCAAAAAATCATCCATACCCGAATCATCCGTTTCATCACACACTCCTTTACCTCATTGAAGGACACCGACACAGCTCCTATCATGCCATTGTGGCCTCATTCACGCCGCGCATCCAAGCAAAATTTTTAGCTCCGCCGTAGCGATTCAGCCAAAAATCACCATAAAACCCTTATAATATCGGCACTTAAATACAAAACATGTGCACCACGGACCCCTGCTCCGTGGATTTTTATTGAACATCATTAAATTTGCAAACCGACACCATGAGCAACACCTCCAACACCCCGAAACTCGACGCATTGGCCAAATCCTTTGAACCCGCACCGATTGAATCGCACTGGCGCCCCGTGTGGGAAGAGCGCGGCTACGGCCAAGCCACGGTGCACGCGGACAAGGAAGCCTACAGCATTTTCCTGCCGCCACCGAACGTCACCGGTACGCTGCACATGGGGCACGCGTTCAACCAAACCGTGATGGACGCGTGCATGCGCCACGCCCGCATGAGTGGCAAAGACGCCGCATGGATTCCGGGTACTGATCACGCGGGGATTGCCACGCAAATCGTGGTTGAGCGTCAACTCGCCGCCCAGGGCGTAAATCGCCACGACCTCGGCCGCACTGGGTTCACGAAAAAAGTGTGGGAGTGGAAAGAAAAATCCGGCAATATCATCAGCCAGCAAATCCGCCGCATGGGCTCCTCCATTGACTGGTCGCGCGAGTATTTCACCATGGACGAAAAAATGTCCAAAGCCGTGACCGAAGTCTTCGT
>CAZCDD010000081.1:0-6486 GCA_964497405.1 uncultured Hydromonas sp.
CCGGGAACAGAAAAAGCAAGGAAAGAACTTGAAGAAAGACTCGAGAAAAGGAAAGAGGAAAAGAGAGCAGAGGAAAAGAAAAGAAGTTCAAAAGATTTAGTGTCCGATTCAGATAATGAACTAAGAATATATAGTTTTGATCAAAAGATATAGTGATGCAATTAGCATTTCTATATAAAAAAGCAAGGAAGGAGGGAAACATAATGAAGCTTGGAAAGAAGAATGCAATGGAAACGGGTACATTTATGGCATATGCTTGTTCATGCAATTGCTGGTGTGCTTGTACTTGTAACAACTGCCAGAGTATTGGAAGTGCAAATGGAAAACAGGTAGCATCTAATACTCAGACTTCAACTACGCAAGTTAAAAGCAAAGGTTCTTTATTGCTACTTGCTTAGAACATGAATTATTTCAACAAGGTAGGGCTTTACTGTGTTCAGTAAAGCCCTGCTGCACTATTTACGCAAGGAGAAGTATATATGACTAAATCAAAACCTAATATACATATTTTAGAACTATACAACAGGTATTATATGTATGATGCTGGAACAAACGCTATATTTTCTATTACAAAAGAAATGTGTAGGTTTCTTATGGCTATTTTGAATAGTAATGGAGAAATCGAAGTTGGTGATGAATTAAAAGAAGAAATTGAATATTTAAAAGAATCAGGCTGCCTGAAACCGGTTGATGAAAAAATAGTCGTTGAACATGGGGAAATATCTTTATTGGAAAGTTTATATGAAAATAATTTAAATACCATTATTTTGCAGGTTACACAAAACTGCAACTTGAGATGTCAATATTGTGTTTATTCAGGAAGTTATATAAACAGGGTACATAACAATAAGAGAATGTCAGTCGAAGTTGCTAAGCAGGCTATTGATTTTTTGGTAAAACATTCAGAAAATAGCAAAGAAATATCCATTGGATTTTATGGTGGAGAGCCGTTGCTGGAAGTTCCACTGATAAGAGAAGTGGTAGATTATGCAGAGGGGGTGTTTAGTGGGAAAAAACTTCTTTTTAATATGACGACAAATGCCACTTTATTAAATATCGAAACGGCAAAGTATCTTTATGAGAAAAAATTTAATGTTACAATAAGTTTAGACGGACCAAAAGCAACACATGACAGTAATCGTATATTCGCTAACAGCAATAAAGGGACATTTGATGCGGTAATGCAGAATTTGGAATTGATAAGGAAAGAATTACCGGGATTTATAAAAAATATAGGATTTAATGCTGTGATAGATTTAAAGCAAAATGTGGCTTGTTCAAGTGAATTTTTTTTGAATTATGAAACTGTTAAGGGAATAAATGTGGCTTCAAATTATATAAATCCGATTAGCAAGAAGGATGAAGAGCCGATTAATCCTGAACTAATAGCCATATCATATTATGAAATATTTAAAACATATTTATATGCTTGCAATAAGGAAATTTTTTCGAATTATAAGCCTACTTTATATAGTAGCGAAGTAGCATCGTTGAAGCAAATTGTTAAAGATAGATTTGTCGGATTGCAAACATATCAGGGGAAAATCAGTCCGGGAGGACAATGTCTGCCAGGTATACAGCGTTTCTTTGTTACAGTGGATGGAAAATTTTTCCCATGTGAAAGAGTAGATGAGGAATCAAGTGAATTATGTATAGGTGATCTAAAAAATGGATTTGATTTAGAAAATGCCAAAAAAATTTTGAATGTGGCGAAGATAACGGAAAAAGAATGCAGGGAATGTTGGTGCTACAAAATGTGTTCTCAATGTGTGGCAAAAGCTGGCGAGAATGGAAAGATAGAAGCAGCCAATCGTTTGAAATGGTGCAAACAATCGAGGAAAAATGCAGAAGAATACATAAAAAATTATATTGTCCTAAAAAATTTTGGCTGTAAATTTGAGGAAGGAGAAGCGTAAGAGATGAATGTTGTTATTTATCCATATTCGATTGAACATAGCTATATTAAAAAGTATAAAAAATTATTTAGATACAATATTATCTATTTTATGTGTTATGGTAATATTTTACCGATAAGTCATCAAAATGATAATGATGATTACTGTACTTTTACTGATTTGGTGGACGGAAAAATTAGTTTTGATGATTTTGACACTTTTTGTATTATTGACAAAGTTCCAGATGAAAATGAGTTATATAAAATAGTGGAATTTGTATGTTCTAATGGAAAAAATATCATATGCGTAGAAGAAGAATATCTTGATCAGATTGAAAAAATTTGCAAGAGGTACAATGTGAAATTGTTGCAATGCAATTATGAAACAATAGAAATACCTGAAAAAAAATGGAACTATGATTCAGAGATAATAGGGATTGATATACCGGTTGTTGCAGTAATGGGAATTGGTCAGAATGTGCAAAAATTTGATTTACAACTGTATCTTAGAAGTAGATTTATTGACAAGGGCTATAAAGTAAGTCAGATAGGGACGAAAAAAATAAGTGGACTGTTTGGTTTACATCCATTGCCAGACTTTTTATTTAATACACAATATTCAGATGTTGATAAAGTGTATGCGTTTAACAGAGTTATGAAGGATGTTTCTATGCAGGAAAAGCCAGATGTTATTCTGTTAGGAATTCCAGACTCATTACTTCCATTAAATAATAAGCATCGTTTTAGCTTTGGATTGTATGCGTATGAAATATTTAATGCGGTTCAACCAGATTTTGTCATAACATCGCTGATGGCTAATAATGGATATAATGATGAATTTTATTCTGAAATTTCAAAAATGGCAAAGTATAAATATAATGTAAATATAGATGCTTATTTTGTTTCACAATTTTGTCCGTTGTCTAATTCAATCTGGTCAGAAAAATTGAGTTATGTATATTTGTCGCGGATGGAACTTCCTAAAACAGAGTATAAGGTTTATACAACCAGCGACTTAAATAATGATATTTTATTCAAACAGGCAGAAAAAAAGTTATTATTATATGGAAAATATGAACAGTATTAAAGGAGAAAGTGATGGAAAAGGAAGCAATAGAAAAATGGATTGAAGAATATGTTGAAAATACAATCCATATCACAGTGGATAAAAAAATCAGTTTGCTTGATCCGAGAAATGGAATGTTACCAAGAGATTTATTACAGCTTTATTTTGCTGTTGAGAGTTATTTTGGAATAAAATTTGAAGAACGAAATGTCATAGATGAAAGATTTGATTATTTATGCAATATGGTTGATGCAATACAGGAAAAATTAAAAAAGATTAGAACTGAGATAAATACCTATGAATAAATTAAAGATTGCAGTATTGGATAATGGTGCAGATGAAAAAATACTTGCATTATGTGGGCTGCCCGATATAATTCAGCAGAACAAAGGAAATATCAGTGATGAGGAGGATTTGTTTCTGCATGGGACAAATTGTGCCATGATCATAGGGCTTAATTGTGCCGACGCAGAATTATACAGTTATAAACTGCTTGATAATACAGGAAAAGGAAATGTGGATGATCTGAAATCAGCGTTTGACTGGTGTCTGATGAACAATATAAGACTTGTCAATCTGAGTTTTGGAACTACACATTTTAAGGACAAAGGAATAATTCGGCAGTTGGTAAATCAATATGCCAATAAGGGACTTATCATAATTGCGGCAACTGCTAACAGTGGGTATACGGCTTTCCCGGCATCCTTTTCAAATGTTATCGGAGTAAAAGCAAAAGATACATTTAACATTGATGCGGAAGGTTTGCGGGATAAAGGTGTGGATTTTGCAGCTCCATCGGAACACAAAATCTGGTTTGGAGGAAACGATATAACGCTTCAGAAAAGTAACAGCTATGCGGCACCTTATGTAACAGCAATGGCTGGAAGGTTAATGATGGAACAGTCATGGATCAATAATGTATGGCAGATTAAGAAGCATTTATACCAGAAATTCAGGGGAAAATGTGTACAATATATTCCGGATTGGATAGAAAAAGGATGGATTGCCGGAAAGGTATTAAAGAGTAAGGCAGAGGTTTATTTTGAGGTAGCTGCAAAGGAAGAAGCAGACACTGTAATTTTGTATGATAAAAATGAGTTTAATGAATACAGGGAGAAGCACATTGTGTATCTTGGCAATGAAATAGCAGAGCAGCCGGATACACAGTGCTTTTTCTGGAGCAGAAGAAACAGAAAAGAACAGATCTTATGTTCAAGGATAAAGAAGGAGAGCATCAATATACCTGTCATACTTATAAAAAGTGATAAAGAGCAGGATCAGATATGGTGGCTTACGGAATTAAGAAAGTGTTTTGAAGCAGAGGGCTATAATGCGTATGCTATTTCCACTGAACAGGAGAGCGTATTGTATGATTTAGAATATATCCCTTTTGCTGTTGATGAAGATATAAGTAATAAGATTGGTGATTTCCTGTATTGGCAGACTTATTACAACCAGTCTGATTTGATTATTTGTGGAATACAGGAAAAAGAAAGCATCGGTGTGGAAGCCGATATATTTGTAAGAATAGAAAATGGGAAGAAGCAGACAGGAATACAAATTTATTGCGACAAAATAAAAAAGACACAGATGTGTTTTGGAACCCTCGGAGAGCAGCAGATAAAGAAAGTATATGATTGTTTGCTTACAATCCTGACGGAGGATGAAGATGAGGAATAAAGAAGCAGTAAAGAAACTGCTGGGGCTGCTAAAGGATTATAGAAAAATAATTGCACTGATTATTGCATGTCTGCTCATTTCAACGGGATTGAATATGTGTATTCCGTTATTAAACCGAGGGATTATGGACTATGGTTTCATAGGCGGAGACAAAGAACTGCTTATAAAACAGGTAATATGCTCATTGCTTATTTATATGATTATAGCAGTTATAGATATTATAAAAGAAAAGAAACGGGTAGATATATCTGCGAATATACAATATTCTTTATCGGAACAGTCGTTTAAGCATCTGATGAAAATAAAAGCGGATTATTTCACCAATAGAAATTATGCGGAAATCCTAAATAACATAAATGTGGATATAGGCAACATGACTTCTATTGCAGATGAGGGTGTGTTTTTTGTCGTCACCCAGGCATTCAGCATGGTAGGTGGAATCATCGGGCTTTTTATCCTGGATTACAGAATGACACTCATGGTACTTCTTTTTATTCCGGTAAAAGCGGTTATTATGAAGCATTTTGCAAAGAAGCGAAAAAGAATCATGGACGAGTTTATTACAGAAAGCGAGAAATATGCCGGATGGTTTGGAGACACTGTTGGCGGTGTAAGGGAAGTAAAGCTTTTTGGAATACTGGAAAATAAGAGAGCCGAATTTGCTGACAGACAGCTTTCTGTAATCAATAAACAGAAAAAGATGAATATGCTTGCCCAGTGGAACGGCATAACGGATAACATTATCGTACATCTGCTGACCAGCCTGATATATATTATTGGTGCAAATCTTGTTTTTGATATGCAGCTTTCAGTAGGAAGTGTGTTTGCGTTTATTACATATAGTGCGTATGTGACAGGACCTATTTCAGCAATACTCAATATCGGGTATCTTTTGTCAGGAATTATTCCTTCAGCAAAGCGGTATTATGAGTTTATGGCACTTGAAGAAGAAAAGGAAAATGAGGAGAGTATGACAGAGCCTTGCTTCGGTGATCTGGAATTACAGAATCTTTCTTTTTCATATGAAAAGGACAAAGCGGTATTGTCTGATGTTAATATATCTTTTCCTAAGGGAAGTAAAACGGTGCTGATTGGTCGGAATGGTTCGGGAAAAAGCACACTGATAAGTCTGCTGCTGCAATTATACCAACCTACAAGTGGTAAAATAACATTATGCGGTACGGATATTTCGGAACTTGTATTGAAGGATTATAGAAACATGGTTTCGGTGGTAAGTCAGGATATCTATCTGTTCAATTCATCGATCAGGGATAATATCTGTATGTATAAAGATATAGATGATAAGTTCATTATGGAAGCTTGTAAAGATAGTGGACTTGCTGATTTTATTTCTGAGGTGTCATTGGATTATGTGGTAGGACAGAATGGGGCAATGCTTTCCGGAGGACAGAAACAGAAAATTGCACTGGCAAGGGCGTTGGTGCATAACAGTCCGGTTATTATATTTGATGAAGCCACATCTAATACAGATGTGTATTCTGAACATCAGATTAACGGACTGCTCCATACGAAACTGAAAGAAAAGACGGTCATAATCATTACCCACAAACAGGAGATATTTAAAGAAGCAGATCAGATTATCATGCTGAAAGATGGTGCTGTTGTTGGAAGTGGAGTCTATGATGATTTGTCAAAAGATAATCTGGAATTTAAAAATATGCTGAATATGGGAGAAAAATATTGAATAATATATTGCCATGAATTGACAGGAGATAGTAAAATCTGCAAAGTATTACACGAAAATGTCAAAGGATTACAGTTTACCAAAAACCATAATAATTTCTGATATAATGCGATAAGTCAGAAAGGATGATGGGGCTATGGG
>CAZCDD010000082.1:0-6463 GCA_964497405.1 uncultured Hydromonas sp.
CAATATCGGCTTGTACCAGATGAGCAAATCCGAGCAGATCAACGCCCTGCGCACCAAACAGATCACCATCGGCTTTAACCGTCGTCTGCCGGTCGAGCACGACATCATGGTGGAGACGGTCTATTTTGAGCCCATGATCGTCGCCATCCATGCCAATAGCGAACTGGCGCAATACGAAAAAATCCACTGCAAACATTTGCAGGATGTCCCCATCATTCTCTATCCCAATGCCACGCGCCCGAGCTTTGCCGATACCGTGATCGCGCTGCTGCGCAACAATCAGGTGGATGTGCAATACACGCAAGAAGCCCCTGACGTGGTCACGGCCTTGGCGCTGGTGTCCTCCGGTTTTGGTGCCTGTATTGCGCCCGAATCGGCCAGTCGCGTGGGGCTACCGAATGTGCTGTACCGCACCATCGATGTTAACCCGCAACCCACGGTTGAGCTGGCTTGCCTGTATCGGCGTGGTGATGACAGCCCGATTTTGCACAATTTTTTAGACATCATTCGGCAGTACAAACACACCCACTCATGAACTCGATTTAAAAACTGCATTGCCGTGCGAAAAAACGGGTGATTTTGTAAATTTGTAGGATTTTGTGTGTATGATGGAATTATTCATGCCGTC
The DNA here is from genome assembly GCA_964497405.1 of uncultured Hydromonas sp. Taxonomy (GTDB): domain Bacteria; phylum Pseudomonadota; class Gammaproteobacteria; order Burkholderiales; family Burkholderiaceae; genus CTSOIL-112. The sequence continues at coordinate 629 of CAZCDD010000082.1, forward strand.
ATTTGCGTGGAGTTGAGATCATTTTGATCGTTTTAATCGTTGGTATTTTCCTGAAAGGGTGAATCATGTCTGTCAATCTCTTAGATTTGGCCAAATCTTCATTAACTCCGATTTTACTGTCCAAAGCAGGTTCCTTGTTCGGCTTGGAGGAAGGCATTGCCTCCAAAGCGCTGGGCACAGTACTGCCGACCCTGCTGTCGGGCGTGCTGAGTAAATCCTCTACACCACAAGGCGCGGAAAGTTTGCTCAGTGCGATCAAAGACGACAGCGTTGACAGCAATATCGTGAACAACTTGTCCGGTTTGCTCAGCACTCAGTCTGGTGTGCAAGCTCTCGGTACCCAAGGGGGCAAACTCCTCGGCTTCCTGTTTGGTGACAAGGCCAGTGGTCTGGGCGATCAAATCGCCAGCCTCGCCGGTGTTTCTGCCGAATCCTCATCGGGCGTGAAAGGTTTGACCGCCTTGGCTGCGCCTGCATTGTTTGGCTTGCTGAAAAACCAAGTATTGGGCAATAACCTCAATGCCACAGGTTTAAGCACCTTGCTCGCCAATCAAATTCCACACCTCGAAAAATCACTGCCTGCACAAGTGGCGCAATGGCTCGGTTGGGGCTCCTTGGGTAGCTTCTTTGGTGGCATTGCCTCCAAATTCGGCGGCTCTTTGGGTGCGGCTGGCAGCGCAGCGAGTGCTGCGGCCGCCGCCGTGGGCAGCACTGCTCTGGGTTCAGAACAAAAATCCGGCGGCATGCTCAAATGGTTGATTCCATTGCTGCTTTTGGGTGGTATCGGTATGTGGGCGCTCAAATCATGCGGCGGTCCTAAGCCTCATGATATGCCGCCTCCGCCACCCGCGCCGCCGGCTGCGGCTGCGCCAGCACCAACACCGGCGCCACCGCCAGCGCCTGCCGCACCGTTTGATGCCAAAGCAGCAATGGCAGAGAGCCAAAATAAATATGAAGCGGCACTCAAAGCCTTGGAAGGTGCAGGTAAGTGCGATGCGCCAGCTTTGGCCAGCGCATTGAGTCTGTATGTAGTGAATTTCGCTTCAGGCTCGGCTGCTTTGCCGATCGGTGACGTGGCTGAGTTGAAAAAAGCCTTGCCAGCGTTGAAACTGTGCGCCAAAGACAATGTGAAGTTGAGCGTCGTGGGTCATACCGACAACGTGGGTAATCCTGCGGCCAACCAAAAATTGTCCGAAGCACGCGCCAATGCATTGAAAGCGCTGTTTGTGGGTCAAGGCCTGCCAGCCGCGATGTTCAGCGCAAGCGGCAAAGGTGATACCGATCCGGTGGGTGACAACAAAACCGAAGAAGGTAAATTCAAAAACCGTCGCATTTCGTACAGTGCGATGTAATTGGAACGCTTGAAGATCAAAAACGGAGCGAGTGATCGCTCCGTTTTTTTATTGAAGTTGAGCAAATAAACCGAATGCTCATGGGTAAGGGTTCAGCACAATACTGCTCGGTGCAGCCTCGATCATCGTCAAAAACGCATGCTTCGCATCGCGTACAGCAGGCCACCATGCACAACGGAGCGATGGCTCGCTCCGTCGGATACTTCAATTATTTATTTGCTGGGCGCTTTGTTGACGGTGGCTTGCAGCTTTTTAGACACCTGTATCGGCTCGCCTTTTAAATGCTTAATGGCTTGGGTCAACGGGAAGTCGTTTTCCGCGCCGTAGCGGAATGGTGGCTCATTGGGATCCTTTTTCGGCTCCTCGGTTTCTTTGGCCCATTCATCCCACAAATCACGCTTTTTATCCGTGGCGACACCGCTGTCGTTGGACAAGTGATTCGGTAAATCCGATTCGCGTGAATAGTGACCGTTGCGACCGTCGGCGAAATCATCCACGAATACATCGGGGATCACACCGCGCGCTTGCAGTGACGCGCCGCTCGGGGTGTAGTAACGGGCAATGGTCAATTTCACGCCGGTTTTGCTTTGGCGATCCAGAGGGATAACCTGTTGTACCGAGCCTTTACCAAAGGTCTGTCCACCCATGATGGTGGCGCGTTTGTAGTCTTGCAGAGCGCCGGCAACGATTTCTGAGGCTGAGGCCGAGCCGCCATTGACCAATACCACCATAGGTACGTTTTTATAAACCTCGGGCAGTTCGGCCAAAAAGTCGCCGACCGCATGCGAGTAGTCCGATGGAATGGATTTGTACTCGCGGTTCGGTGAATTGAGCCCGCGTGAGGACACCACCACTTTATCGCGCGGAATAAACGCAGCCGTCACACCAATGGCGGTTTCGAGCGAGCCTCCCGGATCGTTACGCAAATCCAGCACCAAGCCCTTGAGTGTGCCTTGCGCGCTCATTTCTTTGAGCTTGCTCACAAAGTCTTTGAAGGTTGGCTCTTGGAACTGTGTGATGCGTACCCAGGCGTAGCCCGGCTCAATCATTTTGGCTTTGACTGATTGGGTTTTAATCACCGCACGGGTCAGGGTTTTTAAAATCGGTTTGGCTTCGCCCGTGCGCATGATGGCGATTTTTACTTCGGTGCCTTCGGGTCCGCGCAGTTTAGACACCGCTTCGCTCAAGCCGCGCATTTCGCTGACGGGTTGACCGTCAATTGAAACGATCAAATCGCCCGCCAATACGCCGGCTTTGAACGCTGGACTGTCCTCAATCGGTGCGACCACCATGACTGTGCCGCCTTTGCCGGGTTGAACTTCCATGCCCACGCCGGAGAATTTGCCAGAGATGCCTTCTTTGAGTTCTTTGAATTCTTTTTCGTCAAAGTAGGATGAATGGGGGTCGAGCTCCTTGACCATGCCGGAAATGGCATTTTCGATCAGCTCTTTGTCGGACACTTCATCCACATAGTTGTTCTTGATCAGGGACATGACTTGTGAAAACTTTTGAATGTCTTCCACGGGTAAAGCACCCACGCCCTGCTGCTTGTCCGCGTAGGCGGTCAAGCCCAAACTGAGCAATACGCCAGCCACCGCGCCGCTCAAAACCAAGCCTGTTTTCTTCATTGATTCAACCATTTCTGTAATCGACATATGACATCCTCTTTGCGTCAGAGCGCAATAATGCCCATTCATCCATTTTTGTTAAACGTAAAACAAGTCATTGTTTTCACAATGACTTGTTTGCACAGTGTAAACGAGATTTGTGTACACACTCTGCAGACGCGTGTATTGTACACAAAAAGCGTTCGGCGCTGACCCAAGCGCCGATTTTATGTGAGCCGAGTATTATTTGGCTTTGCCTTGGTTGGCCACTGCTTGCATCGCCGCCGCAATCGCATCGGCATCGCCCAAATAGTAGCTGCGAATCGGTTTGAAGTTTTCATCCAGCTCATAGACCAGCGGTTGTGCCGTTGGGATATTGAGCTTAACGATGTCGTCATCGCTGATGCCGTCCAAATGTTTGATCAGTGCGCGCAAGCTGTTACCATGAGCCGCGATCACCACTTTTTGACCAGACTGAATGGTAGGAATGATGGTTGATTCCCAGAACGGTACGACACGCGCCACGGTGTCTTTCAGGCATTCGGTCAACGGTAACTCATCTTTCGGTACGTCCGCGTAGCGTGGGTCTTTGGCCGGATTCATCGGGCTGTCTTCGGGCAATGGGTTCGGTGCAATCGCATACGCACGGCGCCAGATCAGAACTTGCTCATCACCGTATTGCGCGGCGGTTTCGGCTTTATTCAGGCCTTGCAATGCGCCGTAGTGACGCTCATTCAAATGCCAGTCTGGACGCACTGGGATGTACGCTTGATCCATTTCGTCCAATACGCCCCACAGGGTGTGAATCGCACGTTTGAGTTTGGATGTGAATGCCACGTCGAATGAGAAGCCCGCTTCTTTGAGCAATTTCCCAGCGCGTACCGCTTCGGCTTTACCGTTTTCGGTCAAATCCACGTCCACCCAGCCGGTGAAACGATTTTCCAGATTCCATTGGCTTTCGCCATGACGAAACAATACCAGTTGATACATAGCTACCCCTTTTTTTGACATGAACAAAATGGTTCTGAACGTGACATTGGCTTTGTGGATGACGGCATGGGCATTCTATTTTATAATGCCGACTGACATGAATGAACCGCAATCACGATTGATGTGCTCATTTTACCGCAACCCCGCACCAAACGACAGGATAAAATAGTGAACTTTCTCTTACAACCGACCAATTTGGCTTTGTTGGCCATTGCTGTGGTTTCTGGACTACTGCTACTGCAACCCTTGCTGTTCAAAGGCTCGGCCAAGCACGTTAGTGCTTCTGAGGCCACGCAACTGATTAATAAAAAAGCGCAAATCATCGATGTGCGCACGCCAGAGGAGTTTGCGCGTGGACATATCCGCCAATCCAAGCTGATTCCTTTGTCCAATTTTAACGAGCAATTGCCGCTGGCCAAGCTCAAACAGGACAAATCGGTCTTGATTGTTTGCGAAAGCGGCATGCGTGCGCGTCGTGCGGCAGCGCTGTTGGAAAAACAAGGCTATACCGATATTGCCGTACTGGATGGTGGTATTCGCACATGGCAAGAAGCCCAACTCCCTGTCGTGAAAGGCTAATGGATATGCAACACGTTTTGATGTACTCCTCCACCGTATGCCCGTACTGCGTGCGCGCAGAAATGCTGCTCAAACAACGCGGCGTGACCGACATCGAAAAAATCTTGGTGGATCGCACCGATGGTGCGCGTGAAACCATGATGGAGCGCACCGGTCGTCGTACCGTACCGCAAATTTTCATCGGTGATACCCATGTGGGTGGCTGTGATGATTTGATCGCATTGGATCGCGAAGGCGGCCTGCTGCCCTTGCTCAACGCCGACCCACAATAATGCGCTTTCTGGCGCGACCGATTTTTAACGCAACACCACACCTTTAAAAGGCTAAAAAATGACTGAACAAGCACAACCGACCTTCGATATGCGCCGCGTTTATTTAAAAGACGCATCATTGGAAATTCCGAATGCGCCTGCGGTGTTTTTGGAAAACGAAGCACCGAAAGTCAATATCGAAATCAGCATCGACACCCGTGTTTTGGACAACGACGCGCACGAAGTGGACGTGACCTCTACGCTGACCGCGACCTCTGGCGATAAAACCTTCTTCTTGGTCGAAGCCAAGCAATCCGGCATTTTTGAAATCACTGGTATTGAAGGCGAACAACTCGACTCGATTTTGAACATCGTTTGCCCGTCCATGCTGTTCCCGTACTTGCGTGCCAACGTCACCGACTTGTTGACCCGCGCGACCTTGCCGCCACTGTATTTGACCGAAATCAACTTCGAGCAAATCTATCAAAGCAAGCGCGAAGAAGCAAACGCCACCAAACAATAATTCAACGCGTTACTCTATGAATATCGCCGTACTGGGCGCAGGCGCATGGGGCAGTGCGATTGCCTCCTCATTCGCCGCAACACAACTGCATCGCGTCACCCTCTGGGGGCGCGAAGCCGATGTGATCGCCCAGTTGCAACGCGATGGCATCAATCACCGCTACCTGCCGAATATTCCGCTCGATGCGGCCTTGCAGTACAGCGATGATCTCGATCAAACCCTCTCGGCACACACTGCGCCCGATGATTTACTGATTCTCGCCACTCCGATTGCCGGTTTGCGCGACATCAGTCGGAAAATTGCCACCCACAGCCAACAAGCCCACGGCACTCGCGCGGCGGTGATTTGGCTGTGCAAAGGCGTGGAGCGCGACACCCACCTATTCCCACATCAAATTGTGAGCGCGGAATTGCCGTCCGAAATCCCATTCGGCGTGCTCTCCGGCCCCTCGTTCGCGCAAGAAGTCGCCCATAAACTTCCCTGCGCACTGGTGTTGGCCTCCGCATTTGATGCACTCAATTTAAATTTTGTGC
>CAZCDD010000083.1:0-6454 GCA_964497405.1 uncultured Hydromonas sp.
CCGAAGGCTTGAAGGTCTACACCACCATCCGCAACAAAGAGCAAAACGCCGCCTACGAAGCCGTACGCAAAGCGGTGTTTGCCTACGATCGCAAATACGGCTACCGAGGAGCCGAAGATCACTTCGAGCTACCGGCCACGCCAGCCGAGCGCAAAAAAATGCTGGAAAACATTTTTAACTCACATCCTGATTTTGACAAACTGCGCGCCGCCGTAGTGACTTCGGCCAGCGCAGGCGTCATGAAAGCCATTTTGTCCGACAACAGTGCGATTGAAATCTCCGGCGCCAACTTAGGTCCAGCGCAAAAATTACTCGGTGCCGCCGGTCAAAAAGGCATACGTCCGGGTGCAGTCGTGCGTGTGGTCGCAACGGGCGATGGACAACACTACAAAATTTCACAAGCGCCTGCGGTACAAGCCTCCTTCGTATCCATGGATCCGAAAGATGGCGCCATCCATGCGCTGATCGGTGGTTTTGACTTTGACCTGAGCAAATTTAACCACGTCACTCAAGGTTATCGCCAACCGGGTTCCACCATCAAACCGTTCATTTACTCGGCAGCCATGCAGAAAAACGGCATGAATCCGAACTCCATCGTCAATGACGCGGAAATCCAAGTCGGCTCATGGAAACCGAAAAATGCCGACGGTCGTTATTTAGGGCCGATTCCACTCTCAACCGCATTGGCCTCATCGCGCAACATGATTTCCATTCGTCTGCTGCAAAGCATCGGCAATGACTATTTCCGCAGCTATGCCGAACGTTTTGGCTTTGAAGGCAACCGAATCGATAAATATTTGACCGTCGCTTTGGGCGCCATTGAAGCCACGCCTTATCAAATTGTCGGTGCCTATGGTGCATTTGCCAATGGCGGCTACAAAGTAGATCCGTATCTCATCACCAAAGTGGTGGATCGCAATGGTAATACCATCTTGCAAGCACAACCGCGCCAAGCAGGCGATGAGAAAAACCGCATCATCACCAAAGAAAACGCCGCAATGGTGGACTCTTTGCTCAAAGGTGTGGTGCGCAGCGGTACGGCTCGTGGCGCTCAGGCACTGGGACGCTCGGACATTGCCGGCAAAACTGGTACCACCAATGACGCGGTGGATGCATGGTTCGCCGGCTACCAACCCAATCTGGTCGGTGTCGCATGGATGGGCTTTGATACCGGCAATAAATCACTGGGTGAAGGCGAATTTGGTGGCGGCTTGGCGTTACCGATCTGGGTGGACTATATGCGCGTTGCCCTGCAAGGCAAGAAAATTGAGAACCGTGAATCTTCTTGGGGCGCAGGCACGGGCAATATTTTAGGCGGTGGCGGTGGTGACGCCCCTGTTCGGCGCAACCCAACCGATCCGAGTTTGACCATGGATGGGCAAAAAGCCCCACCGATTGAAGAGCTGAATGCAGATCCAAACTCAGTACCACTACCGGGTTCGGAAGCGCGTCAATCGTCTGAGAAAACCAATGAGGCGGACGTCAAAGCCGCTGCAGAGAAAAAGCTCACCGACATCATTGAGAAAGCGACTGAAGCACCTACCAAACCTCGGGAATCGAACAATTAAAAATCCTGAGCGCACTCAGCGACAAGGTAAACGATTTCATATCAATTATCGTGCTGAAAGCCTTATTTAATCGCGGTTAAGCGGGTCAATAGACCCGCTTTTTTCATGCATTTCGTTTACAATTGAGCTGTATTTTTTATGTCAATTTCATCGCACATTTATGCCATTACGTACCGACTATCAGCCTTACCCATTCCAAATCACACAAACACATCTGTCGTTTCGCCTCAACGCGAACGAAACCACCGTCACCAACCGCATCCAGTTTGAACGCAAACACACGCACACTTCAGCAACGCTGGTACTGCATGGCGAACACATTCAATTACACGCCATCCACCTGAATCAAACACCGCTCTCTCCCGAAGACTATCAACTGGATAAACACACCCTGACGCTGCTCAACCCGCCAGCGCACGGTGAACTCACCCTCGTCACCACGTGCAAGCCCGCAGAAAACACCAGTTTGTCCGGCTTATTTGCCACCGGCGAGCACCTGATGACGCAGTGTGAAGCCGAGGGCTTTCGCCGCATCACCTATTTCCCCGATCGTCCCGATGTGCTGTCGGTCTATACCGTTGAGCTGATCGCTGAAAAAAACACCTATCCTGTGCTATTGGCCAACGGCAATTTGCTGGAAAGCACCGACTTGGACAACGGCTGGCACCGAACCCTTTGGCACGACCCGTTCCCAAAACCGGCGTATCTGTTCGCGATTGTTGCCGGCAAACTGGCGCATCTCGAAGAAACCGTGGAATGCAATGGCCAGCGCAAACTGCTGCAAGTCTATGTCGAACCGCATGATTTGCCCAAAGCCCAATTCGCCATGGACTCGCTCAAAGCCTCCATCACTTGGGATTTGCAGCGTTATGGCCTACCGCTGGATTTGGAACGTTTCATGATAGTTGCCACCTCGGATTTCAATATGGGCGCGATGGAAAACAAAGGGCTGAATATTTTCAACACCAAATACGTCCTTGCGCATCCCGAAACCGCGACCGATAGCGACTTTGAAGGCGTCGAATCCGTCGTTGGCCACGAATATTTCCACAACTGGACGGGCAATCGCGTCACCTGCCAAGACTGGTTCCAGCTCAGCTTGAAAGAAGGCTTGACCGTCTACCGTGATCAAGAATTCTCCGCCGATCAGGCCGCACACGGCCTATCCGAATCCGCCGCCGCATCGGCACGCGCGGTGCAACGCATTGCCAATGTCAATACCCTACGCGCCGCACAGTTTGCCGAAGACGCCGGCCCAATGGCTCACCCGATTCGCCCGAACGAATACGAAGAGATCAACAATTTCTACACCATGACGGTATACGAAAAAGGCTCCGAAGTGGTGCGCATGTACGAAACGCTGCTCGGACGTGAGGGGTTCCGCAAAGGCATGGATTTGTATTTTGCGCGTCACGACGGTCAAGCCGTCACCTGCGATGACTTCCGCATGGCGATGGCCGATGCCAACGATGCGGATCTGAGCCAATTCGCGCGCTGGTACGAGCAGGCGGGGACGCCTCGCGTGTACGCGAGCGGCCAATACGATGCCGCCCGTCAAACCTACACCTTGACACTCAAGCAAAGCAACCCACCGGTTGGGATTGAGCTGGAGCAACCAAACCTGCACAAAGAACCGCTGCACATCCCGATCAATATGGGTTTACTCGCCGCAGAAAGCAACGAGCACATTCAACTCGGCCAGAGTTTGGCTTTGGATAGCAACGGCACCTCAACGCGCACCCTCAATCTGACCGAAGCGGAACAAAGCTTCACCTTTGAGCACCTACCATGCGCGCCGCTGCCCTCCCTAAACCGCCAATTCGGCGCGCCGATCGTCGTACACTACGCGTACAGCGATGCAGAATTACTCACTTTACTGCGCCACGACAAGGATGCGTTCAATCGCTGGGATGCCGCACAACAGCTCTTCACCCGCGTGATTCTCGGCGCCATGAATGCCGCCGAGCCCGTGCATTTGAGCGCCGAACTGATGGATGCGCTGGAGCACATCCTGCTGGATGCGCATTTGAGTCCATCGTACAAAACCCAATTGCTCACCCTACCGAATTTTGCCACGCTGGCGCAGCAGGTACAGCAAACGCAATTACTGGATCCGCAGCAATTATTCGCCGCACGCCAAACCGTGAGTCACGCTCTGGCACAGGGATTGAGCCAACACTGGTCTGATTTGTACGCACAGTTGAACGATGGCGCTGCCTATGTCTATGACGGCGAATCGGCGGGCAAACGCAGTCTGAAAAATTTAGCCTTGAGCTATTGGGCAAAAACTGGTGAACGCGCCGGCGACGCATGGCACGCGGTACGTCATCAATACCACGGCAGCGACAACATGACCGACCGTTTCGCTGCATTGGGTATCGCCGTGGAATACTTCACGGACCACGCCGCCGCACTGATTGAGGATTTTTACCAACGTTATCAGGCTGAAGCGCTGGTCATCGACAAATGGTTCACCGTGCAAGCCACACGCAGCAGCGGCGATTTTGCCAAAATGCAGCACACCTTGGATCAACTACTCGCGCATCCAGCGTTCACCTTGCTCAATCCGAACCGCTTGCGCTCACTGATTTTCGCGTTCTGCAATATGAATCCGCACCATTTCCACCAAGCCGACGGCGCAGGCTACCGTTTCTGGGCGGCGCAAGTCTTGGCAGTGGATGCAAAAAATCCGCAAACCGCGGCTCGGCTGGCGCGCACCTGCGAGAACTGGCGTCTATTTGCCGAACCGTACCAAAGCCAAATGAAGTTGGCCTTGCAGCACATCGTCGCTGCGCCACAGCTCTCGGATGACGTGGGCGAAATTGTGCACAAGGCCTTGCGTTTGCCACACTGAACGCAGCATGAAGTAGATAGACCTCTATGACCGATTTTTTATTATTTAACTTTAGGAAACCATTATGAAACGTAAAAGTCTCTCGCGCTACCTGATTGAACAGCAACGCGAGTTCAATAACATTCCGAATGATTTACGCCTACTACTCGAAGTCGTTTCCCGCGCGTGCAAACTGATCAGCCGCTCGATTGCCAAAGGCGCCTTGGGTGAAGTATTGGGTACGGCTGGTAGCGAAAACGTACAAGGCGAAGCACAGAAAAAACTGGACGTGATTTCCAACGAAATCCTGCTCGAAGCCAACGAATGGGGGGGGCACTTAGCAGGTATGGCTTCCGAAGAAATGGAAACCATTTACGAAATCCCGAATCGTTTTCCGCAAGGCGAATACCTACTGGTCTTCGATCCGCTGGACGGCTCATCCAATATTGACATCAACTCACCGGTAGGCACGATTTTCTCCGTACTCAAAAAAGTGGATTTGGATCAAGAAGTGGACGAAGACGATTTCTTGCAACCCGGTCGTGAGCAAGTCGCTGCCGGTTACGCCATTTACGGCGCGCAAACACTCATGGTGCTGACCACAGGACATGGCACACACTGCTTCACACTCGATCCAGAGCTCGGCTCATGGATTTTGACGCAAGAAAACATGCGCATCCCTCGCGCTACCGCCGAATTCGCGATCAACTGCTCCAACCAACGCTACTGGCATCCGCCGGTTCGCCGCTATTTTGACGAATTGCAAGCCGGTAACACCGGCTCACTGGGTAAACACTACAATATGCGCTGGGTGGCCGCGATGGCTGCCGACATTCATCGCATTTTGACCCGCGGCGGCATCTTTATGTATCCGGGTGACCAACGTCCAGGCAAACAAGACGGCCACATCCGCCTGCTGTACGAAGCCAACCCAATGGCCATGATCGTGGAGCAAGCCGGCGGTTTGGCTACCAATGGCGTGGACAATATTCTCGATATGCAACCGAAATCCCTGCACCAACGCGTGCCGGTATTCCTCGGTTCTGCCGAAGAAGTCGAACGCATCACCGGCTACCATAAAAATGCCTAAGCCCAAATTGAACCTCATTCAATTTACGTTTTAAAATCAAGTACAAAGATGAGCCTATACGGCTCATCTTTTTTACGCAAACACGCGTCATAAGCGCGCAAGCGCCAGAAAAAATCGGCTAATTTGTGATACAGTTACGCCTAAAATTGATTTTTAAATACACCCTTTTCTAAAAGGAGCCATCCATGGCCAAAACCGACAGCAAAGCCCCCGTAACCCAAGCCGCTAACAGTTCCGAAAAAGCCAAAGCACTCGCCGCCGCACTGGCGCAGATCGAAAAACAATTTGGCAAAGGCTCCATCATGCGTTTGGGTGACGATGCCGCGCCACCGGATGTGCAAGTGGTTTCCACCGGTTCGCTCGGTTTGGACGTGGCGCTTGGCGTGGGCGGTCTGCCGCGTGGTCGCGTGATCGAAATTTACGGCCCAGAATCCTCGGGTAAAACCTCATTGACGCTGCACGTCGTATCCGAAATGCAAAAACTCGGTGGCACCTGCGCCTTCGTCGATGCCGAACACGCCTTGGACACCCAATACGCGCAAAAACTCGGCGTCAACCTGAACGAATTACTGATCTCCCAGCCCGACACCGGCGAGCAAGCACTCGAAATGGTCGATGCACTGGTACGCTCCGGTGCTGTTGATCTGATCATCGTTGACTCAGTCGCCGCATTGGTGCCACGCGCCGAAATCGAGGGCGACATGGGCGACTCATTACCGGGTTTGCAAGCACGCTTGATGAGCCAAGCCCTGCGCAAACTCACCGCCTCCATTGGCCGCAGCAACTGTACCGTGATTTTCATCAACCAAATTCGTATGAAAATCGGCGTGATGTTCGGCTCACCGGAAACCACCACTGGCGGTAACGCACTCAAATTCTACGCCTCAGTTCGCTTGGACATCCGTCGCATCGGCGGCCTGAAAAAAGGCGACGAAGTCGTCGGTAACGAAACCCGCGTCAAAG
>CAZCDD010000084.1:0-6426 GCA_964497405.1 uncultured Hydromonas sp.
TGTTGGATGAGGAAAAATTGGCGTGGCTGCTGTTTGGACGCTCGACCGCAGATTTGGGACAAAACGACATCAGCGCCATAGCCGGAGCTGCCTCGATTTTGCTCAGTACCGATCAGGGACGTAAAATCACCGATCGTTTCGGTATTGATAATATTACCGTTGGCGCGGTGGATAAACAGGATGGCACGTCGGGGACGTATGTAGGCATAGGCAAACAGTTCAGCGACCGCTTTGGTATCGCGTATGAGCAAGGGATCGATACGGTGAGCAGTGTATTGAAAATCACTTGGACACTGTCACGCAACTGGGAGGTTATTTTGCGTGGTGGCACCATCAATGGTGTGGATTTGCAATATCGTCGCCGCTTTGACAGACTTTGGGATAAGGATCAAAAATATGACGACAAAAAATAGTGCGTTTCTGCCTTTTCGGATAGGGCAGGGCTTTGATGTGCATGCTTTGGTAGAAAATCGTCCGCTCATCATAGGCGGTGTGACCATTCCGTATGAAAAGGGTTTGCTCGGCCATTCGGATGCCGATGTGTTGTTGCACGCGGTAACCGATGCGCTACTCGGCGCTTTGGCCTTGGGCGATATTGGGCAGCATTTTCCGGACACCGATCCGCGTTTCAAAGGCGCCGATAGCCGCGTGCTACTGCGCCATGCCTATCAACTGGTGCGGGATAAAGGGTATGTGTTGGGGAATTTGGATGCCAGCATCATTGCGCAAGCGCCGAAAATGATGTCGCATATTCCAGCCATGCGCGAGAATATTGCGGCGGATTTGTCCGCTGAGTATGCCGCGGTCAATGTGAAGGCGAAAACCTGCGAAAAGCTGGGCTTTCTCGGGCGCTCCGAAGGCATTGCCTGTGAAGTGGTGGTCTTGCTGGTGGCTGAACGCGAGCCGTCGGATGTGTGTCGAACCGAAATCGTCTAAGGCTCATCGTCATGCACAATACGCAACAAAGCCCGAATGTACTGGTATTGGATACCTCAAATCAATATTGCTCCGTGGCATTGCAGTGGCGCGGTCAAGTGGATGTGCGGCATGAGTGGTCGGAGCAGAAGCATTCGCAAATGATTTTACCGATGGTGCGCTCGTTGATGGCAGCGCAGGCGGCGGATTTTGCGGGCTTGGACGCCATCGCGGTTGGTATCGGCCCGGGAGGATTTACCGGGGTGCGTTTGGCTGTTTCGGTCGCGCAAGGTTTGGCATTTGCCGCGCAAAAACCCGTATTGGCGTACTCCTCGCTCGCGGCGCTGGCGGTGGCGGGATTGCGCGATCAGCGCGAAAATCAAGTGATTGTGGCGATGGATGCACGGATGCAGCAGGTGTATTGGGCGCACTATCAGCGGTGCGGAGCGGATTGGGTCGCGCTGGTTGAGCCGAGTTTGGATGATGTTGCGGTGTTTGTGCAGCGGCTTAAGCAGGTAGAAGGTGCTTGCGTTGTGGTGGGGAACGCGATTGCCAGTTTCGAGCCGATCGCTCAGATCTGTGCGACGGGGCAACTGCGGGTGGCCAAGGTCGATCACAGTGCGCCTCAGGCTCAAGATTTTTTACCGCTGATCAATCGAGTGTGGCACAACGGCGCTTGGCAAGAGGGTGTTGCACTGTCGCCCGAGCAGGTGCAACCGCTGTATGTACGCGATAAGGTGGCAAAAACCATTGCCGAACGTGAGGCAGATGCGCGGCATGAATGAACCGTCTGAAATGCCGTTGAACCCCCGCGCTTTGCAGATTGCGGATTTAGCTGCGCTGGCGCAATTGGAGCTGGACACCCAGATTGAGCCGTGGTCTATGGCTCAGGTGCTGGCGATTGCGCCGTTGTTGCAGTCTGGGGAGTACATGGGCACCTTGCTCTGTCGAGGCGATGTGCCGCTGGCCTATATTTTGGCCAGACAGTTTTTGGATGAGTGTGAAATTTTGAGCGTCGGTGTGGCGCCGATTGAGCAGGGCAAAGGCTTGGGGCGGCAGGTATTGAGCGCCTTTTTGGCTCAATTGCCACCGCTCATCCAACGGGTGCATTTAGAGGTGCGCGTGTCCAATATTGCAGCACAGAAACTGTATGCTGGACTGGGTTTTATTGAAGTCGGGCGGCGAAAAGGTTATTATGCCGTCCTAACACCAGACGGACACAAGGGGCGCGAGGATGCGCTGCTGATGTCCCAATATAGGTAGAACGCTGGATATGAATTTGCACAAAACCCATCCCGAAGCACACGACGCATGGCTGTATGCCATGGGGATTGACGTGCGTTGGCGGCATCGCAGTGCGCCAGCGACTGTGGATAATTCAGTCCCATTGCTTGCCGATGTGCCTGCGCCGATTACGCAGGCGCGCTACTGGCTCATCGGTTCTGAGCCGCTGAATGCGGCTCAGATGTATGTGCTGGCGGGTATGATGTGGGCGATCAATGCCGATACGCATGAGGTGATCTACAGCACGCCCACAGAATTGGAGCCGTCGTCGGAGCAGAGGATGAGTACAGCCTTAGCCGCGTGGCCTCAGTTGCGTGCCTTGGCGGTGCCGGAGGATTTGCTGGCGGTTGTTCCCCATATTTTGGATCAGCATCCACACATGTATGTGGTAATTTTTCAGGATGAGAAAAATACGGCGTTGCGCCACCAACGTTTAATTCAATTGCCGAGTTTGCGAGCCATGTGCGAGGATTCTCTAAAAAAACAACTCGCTTGGGCGGCGCTCAAATCACTGCGTGCTTGATTTAACCATCCACCGGATGCGCAGGTGTGGACAACAGCAGCTGGTAAAACACCAAATCCAACCATTCACCGAACTTAAAGCCTGCTTGGCGAATCGTGCCTGCGTAGGTAAAGCCAAATTGCTCATGCAAATGGATGCTGGCTGAGTTCGCGCCGTCAATCGCACCGACCATGCAGTGATAATCTTGAGCTTTGGCGTGCTCGATGAGTGGCTCGAGCAACTGACGCCCCACGCCTTTGCCGCGATGCGCGTGATGGATGTAAATCGAGTGTTCAATCGTGTATTTATAGGCCGGTTTGCTGCGAAATACACCGTAGGTGGCGAAGCCGAGCAAGTTCCCTTCATCATCAAACGCGCCCAATACGGGGAAATGACGCTCATGCTTTTCGGCAAACCACTGTGCCATAAACTCGGGTGTGCGTGGTTCGTACTCGTACAGTGCGGTCGCGTTGGCAATGGATTCGTTGAATATCTCCAAAATGGCAGCGCTGTGCTGGTTTTCGATGCAAGGGCGAATGTGTAGCATGATGTTGGGCTTATGGTTTTCTAACGCTATGTTTATAAAAGAAAAAATAAATTATTTCGGTCTGGCTTCGGGGTCTCGATTCGCGCCGAAATCCGCATGAAAAAACGCTGAAAATGGTATGATAACGCCTATTTAATCCGCCGTTTACAGGTTTTGACGGTCATTGTACGAATAAATGAGGGATGAACTCTTCATCGCTGAATAAAAAGGTTCGCAGTGCGTTTAACTCAAATCAAATTAGCAGGTTTCAAATCCTTCGTTGATCCCACGAGCTTTCAGCTACCGGGGCAATTGGTCGCGGTCGTTGGCCCGAACGGTTGTGGCAAGTCGAACATCATGGACGCGACGCGTTGGGTGCTGGGTGAATCGCGCGCTTCCGAGCTGCGCGGTGAATCCATGTCCGACGTGATTTTCAACGGCTCGGGCAATCGAAAACCCTCTGCACGCGCGTCAGTCGAGCTGGTGTTCAGCAATGACGAAGGCCGCGCCGGTGGGCAGTGGAGCCAATACGCCGAAATCTCCGTGCGTCGCGTGCTCACGCGCGATGGCGGCTCCAGCTATTTCATCAATGGTCAACAGGTGCGTCGTCGTGACGTACAGGATATTTTCATGGGCACGGGCTTGGGGCCGCGTGCTTATGCGATCATCGGTCAGGGCATGATTTCACGCATCATCGAGGCCAAGCCCGAGGAGCTGCGCGTGTTTTTAGAGGAAGCCGCCGGTGTATCCAAATACAAAGAGCGTCGCCGCGAAACCGAAAACCGCCTGAACGACACGCGTGACAATCTGACCCGTGTCGAAGACATCTTGCGCGAGCTCAACAGCCAAGTGGAGAAACTCGACGCGCAAGCCAAAGTGGCGCAGGAATACCGCGATTTACAGTCGGCTGCACAAGACAAACTGCACTATTTGTGGATTTTGCGCTATGACGAAGCGCAGGCTGAGCGCGATAAAATCGGTGCGAAAATCGCCGCCGCACAAAATGAATTGGAAGCACAGATTGCCAAATTGCGCCACGCTGAAGCCGAGCTCGAATCGCGCCGTATGCAGCATTACGAATTATCCGATCATCTGAACAGCGCGCAAGCCGCCATGTACGCGGCCAATGCCGAAGTCTCGCGCATTGAGACCGAGTTGCGTTTCATGACCGAAGGGCGCAATCGCATTGAAGCGCAGATCGAGCAGATCAAAACCCAACTCGCGCAATGGAGCGATCGACAGCAGCAGCTGATTGACGATATGGACAGCATGACCGCCGAGCGTGCGCAGGCTGAGGAAGATCAAGCGGTACTGGCCGAGCAGCTCGCCGTCGCATCCGAGGATATGCCTGAGGTCGAAGCACGCCACCGCGAATCCATGCAAAAAATGCACGATGCGCGCGCGCAACTGGTGCAGGCCGAGCAATCGGTCGCGCGTGCTGCCGACGATCAGCGCAACGCCGATCGACAGTTGGCCAATTTAGTCATGCGCCGTGAACGTCTGCAACAGGAAAAAATCGCCCCGGGTGCGCAGGATGACAAAGAGCATCACCAGCTGAATATGCAGCTCACCGACGAATTGGCGCGGCAGGAATCTGCGCAAGCGGCGTTGGACGAAGTCGATGCGCAGTTGCCACAGGCGCAGGATGCGCTTAATCAAGCGCGCACCCACGCGCTGAATGAGCAGGCGCGCATTGCGCAGCTCACCGCACGTTTGGACGCGCTCACGCAGTTGCAAGAAAAAGTACAAACCCAAGGGCAGCTTGGTGAATGGCTGGACAAACACCAGCTCGCCACGCGTCAGCGCGTTTGGCAAAAATTGCACATCGAATCGGGCTGGGAAAATGCGCTGGAGGCCGTGCTCGGTGAGCGCCTGAATGGCTTTGAAATGTCGCGCATTGACTGGGTGAAAAACTACTTCAACGACATTCCGCCATCGCGTTTGAGCTTTTATGCCAACGTACCGCTGAACCAGCATGAGCCTGCGATTGCCGGTTTGCGCCCGCTGCATCAGTTGATTAAAACCAATGATCCGACGCTGACGCAACTGCTGCCGGACTGGCTGCGTGGTGCGTATGTGGCCAATACCTTGAGCGACGCCTATGCCTTGCGCGAGCAATTGCCTGAAGGAGGCGTGCTGGTCACGCCGGAGGGGCATCGTTTGTCGCGCAACGCACTGCGTTTCTATGTCGCCGAATCCGAGCAGGCGGGTATGCTCGCGCGTGCGCAGGAAATTGAGCAGATCGAAGCCGAGCTGCGTGCGCAGGACATGCTGGTTGATCAGGCGCAAAGCGGCCTGAGCGAATTGCAAGTGCAGGTCGAGCGCCTGACGCAGCAACACAACAGTGCCCGCGCACAATTGCAGAGCACCACTTCACGCGTGCACGAGCTGAAAATGCAGGTGCAAAAATTGAATTTGGAGCGCGAACAGCGCAACGCCCGCCATGCGCAAATTGACGACGAGCTGGCGGAAATCCTGATTCACGAAGAAGAATTGCAGGCGCAGAAAATGGAGGCGCAAGCCCTGTTTGACGAAGGTGATGCGATTTTGCTCACGCGTCAGGAGGCGTGGCAGGCGGCACAGGATGCGTATGAGGCATTGGAGCGCAGTTTGGCCGATAAACGCGCGAGCCTGCGCGAAGTGGAGAATCAAGCACGCGACGCACAATACCGCGTACAGAATTTGACCCAACGTTTGGCGGACATTGAATACAACCAACAATCGGCCGAGCAGCAGCTGGAAAATTTGCACAATCATTTGGAAGAACACACCATCGAGCTGCAAGAGTTTAACCAAAACAACCACGACGAAGGCCTGCAAGCCGCACTCGAAATCCGCGTGGAACGCGAGCATGCGCTGACCGCAGCGCGTACCGCATTGGACGCACTCACGCATGATCTGCGCATGATGGATGAAACGCGCATTGTGGCCGAGCGCGAGGTTGAGCCGAAACGCGAGGCGATCACGCAATTGCAATTGGCCGAGCAAGCGGCGCGGTTGAATCAAGAACAATTCGCCGAGCAGCTGCGCGAAGCCGAAGTGAACATTGCACAAACGCGCGAACAGTTACGCGAAACGCTGGCCGATGGCGCGCGCGCCTCGGTGCTGCAAGGCGAAATCACACGTTTGAACAACCAAATCAATGCCTTGGGTGCGGTCAACTTGGCGGCGCTGGACGAGCTGAAAGTCGCGCAGGAGC
>CAZCDD010000085.1:0-6367 GCA_964497405.1 uncultured Hydromonas sp.
GGTTAATGTTGATTGCTTTGTCAGTACTAACCACATACCAACACCATTTCATCGACATTCCCACAGGTGTTTTAGTTGGCGCACTGATTCTATGGTTGTGGCCCATTGGAAAAGCTTCGATCTGGAAACCCTCTCTCCCTCATTCATCACATCTCAATCTAAAATTAGCACGTTATTATCTATTGGGCGCATTTCTTTTGGCCTTGCCATCATGCTTAGGTGGCTGGTTTTTATGGCTACTTTGGGGCTGCATCGCCTGTATTTTAGTGGCTTTGATTTATGTGAAGCTAGGGGCAAACGCATTTCAAAAGAGCGCTAATAATGGCCGTATGAGCGTTGCATCTCAATTATTACTTGCACCTTATTTGTGGGGAGCTCGGCTCAATATGTCATATTGGTTAAGAAATGTGCCTAAATCTGTGGCTGTGACTGAGCAAATTTATGTGGGAAGCATATTAGAGAGCGCTAAATTTCACGCCATTGTCGATGTGTGCGCAGAGTACCCTTGTGATGCGAGCAAAAAACAACAATATACATTGATCCCGCTATTGGATATGGTGCCGCCAAGTGTGGCGGAGCTACAATATGCCGCAAAAGCCATACAAAATCAAAAGGACAATACCCTTGAGCCAATCTTGGTCTGTTGCGCATTGGGATATAGCCGTAGTATTGCTGTGATTATCACATGGTTGGTACGCTATCATCATTGTGCTAATTTGGAGGAGGCTTTAAATCTGGTGAAAAAAGTCCGCCCACAAATGGTGATCTCCTCGGCTACGCAACAACTTATTTTAAAGGCAATCATCTAATGACCGATATCACACAGCATACTGATAGTGATTTAGCGAGAGTTGTGTCCCAAGTGCTTCGTACAACGCAATACGGTTGGCATTTCAATCTGGTATTGTTTATGACCAACGCATGGTGGGGGTTAATACACGCAAAATCGCTACCACTCACATTGTCAGCTCTTTTTTTGCTGATCATCATTCTGTACTATTTGCTTCGTATCCAGTTGGATGCTCAAATACTGAAGGATGCGAGTAATGAAAAAATATCGCTTTCAGGTTTAGACAACGCATTGGCTCAACTCAAACTTCGTGAAAAATCTACAATTTCGCGTACCATGTCACAGCGTTGTCAAGCATGTATGCGTTTATTTAAAATATTCTGGCTACTCACCATCATTCACTCCTGTGTAGCCTTATCTCAAATTTTTATCTCTCCCTCTTCTTAAAAGTGCAATGAATATTCAAAATGTTCTAAATGAAATACACCAATCTATGTTCGTTCAAACTTTGATTGGAGTCCTGTTATTACTCATTATCAGTAGCGTACTGGCACAATTTCTTAAATCCCGAGCCAAAACAGAAAAATCGCGCATATTGTTTGATCATATCATCATGCGTATCAATGCTTGGTGGCTCATGGCTGGTATATTGGCTGTTGCATTTTATGGCGGCTTACTAACCACCGTAATTCTCTTTTTCTTCTTGTCTATCCTCGCGCTCAGAGAGTTTTTGCGTCTAACCCCTATGCAAAACTCGGATCACCCACTGGCGTTCATCTCTTTTTGTATATTTATTCCTTTACAATATTGGTTTGTTTATGACGACTGGTACGGTATGTTTACCATATTGATCCCCGTCTATGCGTTTGCCATTATTCCCTTTGTATCCGCTTTATCTGGCAATACCCATAATTTTTTAGCGCGAACCTCCAATTTCCAATGGAGTCTAATGCTGTGCGTCTACTCCATCAGCTATGTGCCTGCTTTTTTGATACTTCCTTTTAACAAGGAATACGCCAATCATAATACCCAGCTCATTCTATATTTTATTTTGGTCGTGCAACTATCCGATGTTCTACAGTTTGTATTTGGTAAGTTATTTGGCAAACATGCACTGGCACCCAATGTCAGTCCCAATAAAACTTGGGAAGGGCTGATTGGTGGTATTGTAACAGCAACGGTGATTGGCGTTTTACTGCGTGGACTCACCCCTTTTAATGCGACTCAAGCGTCTCTCATTTGTATCCTGATCTTAATCGCAGGCTTTGCAGGAGGCTTGTGTATGTCTGCTGTAAAACGTGATCGAGGTGTCAAAGACTTCGGCAATCTAATTAATGGGCACGGTGGTGTATTGGATCGGCTAGACTCCGTGGTATTCTCAGCGCCTTTGTTTTTCCACATCTGCCGATACTGGTTTTTAAGTAATTAATAAGGAGTGAGTCTCCTCTCAAAAAAACCAGTATCCAAATATAGAAACATTATTAACAAACTGAAGCTAATATTATTCTCAGCCTTGATGGCATTTCAGTTGTTACTATTTATTGGTATACGCTGATTCCTCATGGCACACGATATCAACGCCTTCCATCTCCTCATCTTTGGAGAGGCGCAGGCCACCGAACAGCGCAATCAATTTCAGAATAACAAAGGTACCAACCGCTGCGTAGAGTATGGTTGCCCCAACGCCGATGCATTGAATTTTAATTTGCTCCAGCGTGCCCTTGCCTTGACCAGTAGAGAAGGCAAACGCGCCGGTTAAGATCGCACCCACAATACCCGCTACGCCGTGGCAAGCGAATACATCCAATACGTCATCGACTTTGAAGCGGCGTTTATTTTGTACCGCCCAGAAGCTTGCTGTCGCGCCGATGGCTCCGAGTAAAATAGCATATGCGGGGCTGATAATACCTGCTGCCGGTGTAATAGCGACCAAACCCACTACTGCGCCGGTTGCCGCGCCGACCGCGCTCATGGCGTGACCCGTTGCGCGCTCCCAGATGAGCCACACGAGCATGGCGGTGGCAGTGGCAATTTGTGTGGTCAACATGGCCAAGCCCGCCGAGCCGTTGGCACCCAGTGCACTACCTGCGTTAAAACCGAACCAACCAAACCAAAGCAAACCAGCACCGAGCAAAACAAACGGAATGTTGTGCGGAATGGCATTATTGCGTATGGTTTGCAAGCGCGGCCCCAGCAGTTTGGCAGCCACCAGTGCCGATACACCCGCATTGATATGCACCACCGTACCGCCGGCAAAATCCAACGCTCCTAAAGTGAACAGCCAACCCGAAGCATCCCATACCCAGTGCGCCACTGGGCTGTACACAAACACACTCCACAGGGCGATGAAAGCCAAATAGGCACCGAACTTCATGCGATCAACCAATGCACCACTGATCAGCGCGGCGGCAATGATGGCAAAGGTCGCTTGAAACATTACAAAGACATATTTAGGAATCAAATGCTCGGGATTAAAAGTAGCCGCAGTACTGCTGCTGTCCATGCCGGCGAGCATCAAATTTTGAAAGCTCCCCAACCACGGCCCCATGGATTCATCACCAAAAGCGAGGGAATAGCCGAGGACGACCCAGACCAGCGTCACCACCCCGATGGCAGCGAAGGACATCATCATCGTGTTCAGAACACTGCGATTGCGCGACAGCCCCCCGTAGAAAAAAGCCAGCGCCGGCGTCATCAATAGCACCAAAGCGGACGAGATCAAAATAAATGCGGTATCGGCGAAATCCACTGCCGCTTTCACCGCCTCTGCTGGCGGGGTTTCACTTGAAGTTTGCGCCCATGCCGTACCGCTCACACCCGCAAGCAACAACAAAAGCATCCCATAACGTTTCATACCTATTCTCCTATCGGTCATTGAGATTGTGCTCATTCGTCGACTGAAAATGAGCGGAGTGCAACACACCCAAGCCCATCATTTCAGCACCTTGTTTCAAAAAAACATGACCGAAGTGTGCGTGAAAAAGCAGGGCTTGTAAAGAAAACGGAATTGGATTTAGCTTTGCAACCGATTGATTTTTATAGATATTTTCACCGAGCTGGTGCAATACACAGTCACTTGTGTATTTCTGTGTTCTCAACTGGTGCATTCGAACCTCGCCTATGCGCTGAACTGAAAAAATGCGTTTTTTTGGTGCGTGCTGCAATTTTTATCAAAAAAACAGCCAAATGGGGCAAAATCCCCACAAAAGTGCGGCTTGGGCAGATGCTCTGAAATTAAAATGGCGCAGATTTGGGGGGGAACGCGTGAGACTGTTTCAATGCTTCTAAAGCAGTGTGCAGCCGTTGCTCACCCGCACCTTGGATGATGCTATAAGCACGATGATATCGTTGTAACCACCATTCATAGTGGGCAAAAATCCTCTGGCGTTGCGCCAAGTCGGGCGCACTGCGCAAAGGATCGGCCTGCCACGGCAAATCGGGTGACAACAATAAATAATGGCTGAAGGTCTGCTCAGCACAGGCACGCTCGATCTCGGGCGGCACCGCACCGAAACTCAGTTGCGCCCACACCGCCAATACGATGGCCTCGGTATCAAAAATCACATACGCGTCACCGTGCGCTTGGGCTTGAGCCAGAGCCGTATGGTTCAAAGCACTTTGTCCCGCGAGTATGGCGAGCAAATCCGCTGGCGTGTACACGCCAGCCTGTGCCGGTGCATAGTTTCGCGCATATTCCTGTGCCCACGGACAGCGCAAGTGCGCGGCCAGCTGCGCGCACAAAGTCGTTTTGCCGGAACTTTCCGGCCCGAGTACGGCGATGGTGTGTAAGTGGGTGGACATGAAACCGTTGAACTCCATGATGGCTCGATGAGAATACCGTAAGGAATGGCCATCTGACGGCATGATAGCATTTTCCCGAGACGCAAACGCAGCGGCGATGCGTCTCTGTCCCATCAGAATGCTTGAAGCGCTCCTGCGGAGTGTGTATATTAAGGCGTTGATTGTTTCTACTCGATTTTGTCTATGCGTCGTACCGCCATTCTATCGCTGCTGCTTTGCGCCATCCTGTCCGCCCCCCTGTCTGCCTGTAAGCCCGCGCACAGCGCCTTGGAGCAAATCTCTTCACATCCCCATGCATCGGTAAGCATAACTCCTGCGCATGCGAATGTGGCCTACGCCGGCACGCGCAATCCTGCACAGATGCTGGATATCTATCTGCCCCCAACGAAGGCGCGGCACGCCCCATTGGTTCTGTTTATTCATGGCGGCGCGTGGATGATCGGTGATAAATCGTGGATACGAAGCGGCACCCACATGCAATTGGAGCAATTTCTCCAACTGTTGTTAAACAACGGTTATGCGGTCGCCTCGGTGAACTATCGACTCACGCCCGAAGCGCGCTTTCCCGCGCAAATTCACGATGTCAAAGCAGCCGTGCGCTATCTGCGCGCACATGCGGCTGAGTTTGGCATAGACCCGATGCGTATCGCGGTGGCGGGTGAATCGGCAGGCGGGCATTTGGCTCAATTGCTGGCGACTACGGACAAACAAGCCGAATTGGAAGGGGGTTTAGGCAATGTCGGCGTCAGCAGCCGAGTAAAGGCCGCTGTGAGCTACTACGGCATTGCCGATTTGCGCCGTTTGGCAGCCGAGCGCGTGGAGCAAGGTTGTCAGCATCCATGGCTGTACAACCCCAACAAGCCCAATGAATCGGAGTACGGTTTATTCGGCGGCGGTCCATTGGATACACCGCAACGCCAGCAGCAGGCGCTACGCGCCAGCCCGATTCACTATGTCAGCGCGGATACAGCGCCGATGTTATTGCTTCACGGGCGGCAGGATTGCATCGTCGCGGTGGTGCAGTCGCAAACCATGTACAACACCTTGCAAAAATTCGGCGTACCGAGTCAGTTGTATGTACTCGATGCCGATCATGCCGAGGCGAAGTTTTACACCGATCCGCAGTTGCAACAGCGGCTATTGGACTTTTTACGGCAATATTTGTAATCCTAAGGACACAAGCGTGTGGCAAAATTTAACCACATATTTTTAGGAAGGTTTACAATGGAGTGCTGTTTAAAAATGTTGTGGAGTCCATATGCCAGAAGTTATTCGTGTCAAAGCCTTAGGTCGTCATCTACTCAAAGACCCGTTTTTAAATAAGGGCACCGCCTTCACTGCCGAGGAGCGTCGCGCCTTTCACATCGAAGGTCGTCTGCCACCGCGTATCGAAACGCTGGATGAGCAAATTGAGCGCCAATACGAGCAGTACTCTGCTTGTAAAACCAATTTAGAAAAATACGTTTTCCTGCGCGAATTGCAGGACTACAACCGCATTTTGTACTACTCCTTGGTCAAACACCATTTGGAGGAGATGCTGCCGATCGTTTACACCCCAACGGTGGGTGAAGCCATTCAGGAGTTCAGCCACATTTACCGCGAACCGCGCGGTTTGGTGGTCACCGAGTCGAACTACCGCGATCTGGACGATATTTTGGCGACCTATTCTGGCACGACCAAATTGGCCGTGGTGACCGATGCTGAAGGGATTTTAGGTATTGGCGATCAGGGTTTTGGCGGGATTGCGATTTGTATCGGTAAATTGACTTTGTACTC
>CAZCDD010000086.1:0-6292 GCA_964497405.1 uncultured Hydromonas sp.
GCTATGAAACCATCATGGTCAACTGTAACCCCGAAACCGTTTCGACCGACTACGATACCTCGGATCGTTTGTATTTTGAGCCAGTGACGCTCGAAGATGTACTGGAAATCGTGCATGTGGAAAAACCAGCGGGCGTGATCGTGCAATACGGTGGTCAAACACCGCTCAAACTCGCACTGGATTTGGAGCGCAACGGTGTGCCGATCATCGGTACGTCACCGGACTCCATCGACTTGGCCGAAGACCGCGAGCGTTTCCAAAAACTGCTGCATGATTTGAACCTGCGTCAACCGCCGAACCGTACCGCGCGTACCGAGTCGGAAGCCTTGCGTTTGGCCGAGGAAATCGGTTATCCACTGGTGGTGCGTCCGTCGTATGTGTTGGGGGGGCGCGCGATGGAAATCGTTCACGGTTCGGAAGGTTTGGAGCGCTATATGCGCGAAGCGGTGCAGGTATCGAATGATTCGCCCGTGCTGCTGGATCGTTTCCTCGATGACGCGATTGAGGCAGATGTGGATTGTATTTGCGATGCAACGGGTGCGGTTTTGATCGGCGCGGTCATGGAGCATATTGAGCAGGCGGGTGTGCACTCGGGTGACTCGGCGTGCTCATTGCCACCGTACTATTTGAAAGCCGAAACGGTGGCCGAGATCAAACGCCAAACCGCGGAAATGGCGCGTGCCTTGAAAGTCGTGGGCTTGATGAACGTACAATTCGCGGTGCAGGAGCGCGAAGTGGACGGCGTGAAGTCTGATGTGATCTATGTGCTTGAGGTCAATCCGCGTGCATCGCGCACCGTACCGTTTGTGTCCAAAGCCATCGGTCGTCCGTTGGCGAAAATCGCCGCACAGGTGATGGCGGGTAAAACTTTGGCCGAATTGAACTGTACCGAGGAAATCACGCCATCGTATTTCAGCGTGAAGGAAGCGGTATTCCCGTTCAATAAATTCCCAGGTGTGGATCCGGTACTGTCACCTGAAATGCGCTCAACCGGTGAGGTGATGGGCGTGGGTCGTACTTTTGGTGAAGCGTTGTTCAAGAGCCAATTGGCGGCTTCGTCACGTTTGCCAGCGAAAGGCAAAGTCTTTATCAGCGTGAAAGATAAAGACAAACCGGCGATGGTGAAGTTGTCTAAGGAATTGATTTCATTGGGTTATACCGTTTGTGCCACCGGTGGTACGGCGGAGTTTTTGAGCAATGCCGGCATCACGGTGGAGCGCATCAATAAGGTCAAAGAAGGCCGTCCACACATCGTTGATGCGATGAAAAACGGTGAAGTGGCCTTGGTATTCACCACGGTGGATGAGACTGCTTCAGCGATTGCCGACAGTAGCTCGATTCGCAAAACCGCGATTGCGCAGCGCATTACCTACCAAACCACGGTGGCGGGTGCGGAAGCGTCGATTGAGGGTATGAAGCATTTGAGCGAAATCCATGTGTACGATGTGCAGGGTTTGCATCAAAGTCTGGCTTGATGATGCAAGCGTGAGCAAAGCATCGTTAAACGCGGTAAGATAAAAGGGCAAACATAGGTTTGCCCTTTTTCTCAGGAATTTGAAAGGGAGCGTGCATGAGCATGGTTTTTCGTCAGTTGTTTGAACCGTTATCCAGTACTTATACCTACTTGCTCGGTTGTGAAACGAGTGGGCAGGCCTTGCTGATTGATCCGGTTTTGCCGATGTGGCAGCGGGATTTGGCGTTGGTGCATGAGCTGGGTTTTAAGCTGGCTTACACGTTGGATACGCACATTCATGCCGATCATGTGACGGCTGCGTTGCGTTTGAAACGTGAAACCGGCAGTCAAATTGCCTGTGCGGCCTTTGATCGCTTGCCTTGTGCGGATGTGGGCTTGCAGGAGGGTGTGCCTTTGGTTATGGGCGGTGTACGCATCGATCCACTGTTCACCCCCGGTCATACGGATGGACACCATGCATTTTTGGCCCATCAGCGGGTGTTTACCGGTGATGCGCTGTTGATTGATGGCTGTGGCCGTACGGATTTTCAAAATGGAGATGCCCAAACGCTGTACCACAGCATCCATGAAAAATTGTTCAGCCTGCCTGAGGATACGCTGGTTTATCCAGGGCATGATTATCACGGACGTTTCGTGTCGAATATCGCACAGGAAAAAGCGCGCAATCCGCGCTTGGGCGGCGAGCGCTCCTTGGATGAGTTTGTGCGCATCATGGCCGAGCTGAAGTTGGCGTATCCGAAATTCATCGATTTTGCGGTGCCGAGCAATCGCCAGTGTGGTGTGTGTTCAGGGGATGTGCCCGAAGATTTGCAACAGTACTGCGATCAAATGTCCCTCAGTGTGCAGGGCGCTTGATGCGCGCAATCGTATGGAATGATGGGGAATGAATATGAGAGCGATGGCTTGGGCGCAGGGGATTGCGCTACTGGTGGTGTTGGGGTTGTATGTGGCTGTCAAGCAAGGCGTTGCCGGTTCTGAGCGCGCGCTGTTGCTGGCTTGGCTGGGACATGGCGTGGCGTTTTTGATTTATATTGCCATGCTCGGTTGGGCTATGGGGCGCAAGGCCTTGTCCGCGCGCGAAAGCTGGATCGGTTTTGTCGCAGCCATGATTCCACTGGGGAGTTTGGTTTTTGAGCGCAGCGTGTTGAAAACCCATCCAAAAATTCGCTGAATGAATGAAAAAAGCCCCGCTGATGCGGGGCAAATTTTTGTTATGACTATAATTGTTATGTGTTTACATGGCAAAGTAAATCACCAGTGACAAGGCAAAACCCATGATCGCAATCAAGGTTTCCATCACGGTCCATGTTTTGAATGTGGTTGGAACGTCCAAATTCATCAAGCGTCCTACCAACCAGAAGCCGGAGTCATTCACGTGAGAGGCGATGACTGAGCCAGCAGAAGCGGCCAAAACAATCGCAGCCACTTGACCAGAGGAGAAGCCGCCAGCCTCTACTGCCGGTTTGATCAACGCAGCGGTGGTCATCAGCGCCACGGTCGCCGAGCCTTGGGCAATACGCAGCAAGCTGGCAATCAAAAATGCCGCAACGATGACCGGAACACCCATTGCACTCATGGAGCTGGAAACGGCTGCACCAATGCCGGATGTGCGCAACACACCACCAAACATACCGCCTGCACCGGTAATTAAGACTACCGAGCAAATCGCAGGCAAAGACGACTCCATCAATTTTTCCAGTGACAGTTTATCCACGCCGCGGGCAATGCCTAAAGTCACCATTGCAATCAGCAAAGTGATCAACAACGCCACCGGTGTACTGCCGAGCAGACGGATAATCTGTACCCAGGTGCTTGCGCCATTGACCATTTTTGCATTGACCAAAGCGTCCAAACCGGTATTACCAAAAATCAAAATCAAGGGCAGGAGCAGCATGGTCACGACCAAAGCGGCAGAAGGTGGGTTGGTAGGTGTTGTTGTGCTCATCGTGCCGCCGCTCAGTAAATCAGGCACTTCGATGGGGTAGCGTTTACCCGCCCACAGACCGAATAAATAGGCGCTGAAATACCAGGTTGGAAGTGCGACGATCAAGCCCAGAACCAGCAGCACACCCATATCCACACCGAGCAAAGTTCCTGCGGCTACGGCACCTGGATGCGGCGGCAGGAATACATGCATGACCGAGAAAGCGCCGGCAGCAGGCAAACCGTAGATCAATACCGGCTGCTTCATGCGACGCGCCACAGCAAAAATCACCGGCAGCATCACGATCAAACCGGCGTCAAAGAAAATCGGGAAGCCAAAGAGTAAAGAAGCAATCCCCAAAGCCATAGGCGCACGTTGCTCACCAAAGCGTTTGACCAAAGCATCGGCCAGCACTTTCGCACCGCCGCTGGTTTCGACCAAGCGTCCGATCATCGCGCCCAGAGCCACCAGCAGGGCAACACCACCGAGGGTAGAACCAAATCCATCCAGCATCACTTTCATCACGCCTTTGGTTGGAATGCCGGTCGCCAATGCGGTTAAGAAGCTGACCACGACCAAAGTGACAAATGCGTGAATTCGCATTTTCAAAATCATCACCAAAATCAATGCTACGGCCGCAGCGGCAATCCCCAATAGCGTGGGGGCGGAAAGTGTTTGAGTCCATCCATCCATTTGTGTGCTCCTTATTAAAAATTATTCAACCTAATTGAATCTTGTAAAAATCGGTTGAGATGGGTACAGCATAAAAAAAGTGGGCGCTCAAACTCGGGTTGCTTTGTGTCATTGACTTGCTTTGTGTGATTTGAGACTAATTTGAGTCAACGAGCGCCCACGCTGAAAAACTAATGGTGCGCCGGTGCTTCGGCGGTCTCTGCCAGCCATGCCAGTACCTGTTCGATTAAAACCTCAATCGGCAGTAATGCATCAAAATCCCGTGCATCTGTTTCGAGTGCAGTAGGGGATTCGAGTGTGGCAAATTGACTGTCCACCAAAGCGGGATTGAAAAAATGTGCTTGGCGTTTGCAAACCCGATCTTTGGCTTGCTCAGGCGTGAGTACCAAATGAACAAAACGGGGGGCGGGTGCATGGGCGAGGCGTAGGCGATCGCGATAGATTTTTTTGAGAGCCGAGCAGGTCAGAACGGAGCCGTCGGGGTGTAATTCCATTTGTTGTGCCAAAGCATCCAACCATCCGGCGCGATCAGCATCTTGTAATGCAATGCCGTTACGCATTTTTTCGACATTTGCTTGCGGATGCCAAACGTCACCTTCAATCATGGCGTAAGCCAATTTTTGTGCGAGAGGCTCGGCTAAGGTGGTTTTCCCACAGCCTGAAACACCCATGATAATGATAGAATATCGCATAATGATTTCCTAAAAACGGGGTTAACCTTGCGTGCAAAAATCGAAGAACTTCAGGCGTTGCAACTCAGTGGATTTTCTTTGCATGCTCGATATGTTTGATAGGATAGCGCTAACCGAAACAAAAAAGTGAACTTTTTTACATTTTGTTGCGCAATTTATACACTATTACGCCATATTTCTATTTTTTAAGTATTTCGAGACATCAATTGACAGCTACACAGAAAAAAACACGCGCTACGGGTCGAGTCACCCTCAGCGAGGTCGCACAAAAAGCAGGTGTGAGTACGATGACTGCCTCGCGCGCATTGCGCGGTGAGCGGCGGGTCGCGCCCGATTTGGTGCTCAGGGTGAAACAAGCCAGCGAAGAATTGGGCTATATCCCCGATCCAGCCGCGCGTGCGTTGGCCTCCAGTCGTAGTCGGCATGTGGGCATCATGATTCCATCGCTGACCAATGAATTGTTTGTGGATTTATTGGAGCAGGCGCACGCGGTGCTTCGTGGCGCGGGTTATCAAGTGTTATTCGGTATTTCTCACTACGATGCGCAGGAGGAAGAGGCGTTATTACGCGAGCAGTTGATGCAGCGCCCCGCAGGACTGCTGTTGACTGGGTTAAGCCAGACCGAACAATCGCGTGAAATGCTGAAAAAAGCAAAAATTCCGTGCGTGTATATGATGGAAACCTCTGATGAGGCGCAAGTATACAGCGTCGGCTTTTCGCAGCAGCAAGCGGCGATGGCAATGGTGGAACATTTATTGCAGCAAGGGCGTAAGCGCATTGCCTTTGCCGCGGCGCAATTGGACCCACGCACTTTGCAAAGGATTACGGGCTGGCGTATGGCGCTGACGCAAGCGGGACTGTTTGACGAACGTTTGCTGTACACCGATCCTACGCCTTCTTCCATCGGCTTGGGGGCTAAGATGCTGCGTGATATCCTGCATGCGGATTCATCGGTGGATGCGATTTTTTTCTGTAACGATGACTTGGCGCAAGGTGCTTTGCTTTCGGCTTCGGCGTTCGGGGTGCGTGTTCCAGAACAGCTTGCGGTGGTGGGGTTCAATGATTTATCAGCCAGTCGGCACATGATGCCGCCTTTAACCACCATTTATACCCCAAGGGCTGAAATCGGCTATCAGTCCGCGCATCTGTTGTTGGAGCTACTCAAAGGCAAGGAGCCGGAGCAAAAGCGCTTGGATGTGGGCTTTACTTTGCAAGTGCGTGGTAGCAGTTGATTGCGCGATCCAATAGGCGCGGCCTGTTTTTAATAGCTAATATCTATCAATAGGATTGAAAAATACAATATAACTATTATAGTTTTTGTTCAGGCATATTGCTATAATGTCATCAAGTTGATTGATTCACTTGCTAGTATCGTGTCGCCACAACACAGTGCTCGCGATACTGGGCGGGTAAATTGTTCAGTCAATTCAGTTTTATCCACTGTTCTATAACCAAAAGGAGCGATTATGTCGATTATCAATTCTGTTGTAAAACCATTCAAAGCAACTG
>CAZCDD010000087.1:0-6291 GCA_964497405.1 uncultured Hydromonas sp.
AAACCGAAACCGACTTGTTCGGTGAGCAAGCCGTATTGTGCGGTGGCGCGGTTGAATTGGTGAAAATGGGCTTTGAAACTTTGGTCGAAGCCGGTTATGCCCCTGAAATGGCGTATTTCGAATGCTTGCACGAATTGAAATTGATTGTTGATTTGATCTACGAAGGTGGTATCGCCAACATGAACTACTCGATTTCAAATAACGCTGAGTACGGCGAATACGTGACCGGTCCGCAAGTGATCAATGAAGAGTCACGCAAAGCCATGCGCCAAGCTCTGAAAAACATTCAGACCGGCGAATACGCGAAAAGCTTCATCTTGGAATACAAAGCCGGTGCGCCAACCATGGTGTCACGTCGTCACTTGACCGAACAACATCAAATTGAGCAAGTCGGTGGCAAACTGCGTGCGATGATGCCTTGGATCGGTAAAAACAAACTGGTCGATCAAAGCAAAAACTAATCCGTTTGCATGGCGGCTGATGCAAAACGTCAACGCCACAAAGACTCACGCATTACAATTGGGGTACAAGCTGGGCTTGTACCCCAATTGTTTTTTAGAACAGGAAGTTTCACATGAATACAGCAAAATGGTTAACCGCCACGGGTTTGAGCGCTTTGTCTTTGGCCTATGGCGTGGCGCAGGCCGAAACCGTCAGCATCAATCAGAACGGCTCTTTGGTCGAAATGTGTGCGAGCGCAGAAAAAATGGTGATGCACGATGCCGCACAGATGGATGTGGATTTTTCCGTCAACGAGCGCGATAAAGTGCAGGCGGCGGATAAAGTCAATCGCACCATGAGCCAAGCGATGCAGTTGATCAAACAATACCGCAGCGTGACGCTCGAAAACCAAAGTTACAACACCTCGCAGGAGCGCGACAGCGACGGCAAACTCATCAATAAATGGCAGGTGCAACAGTCGTTTTCACTCACCGGTAAGGATTTGAACGATATGGCCGAATTGGCCTCGAAATTGCAAACCATCGGCGTGAACGTCAGCAATATGAGTTCCTACCTCAGTCCCGAAGGTCGTCGTGCCGCCGAGCAAAAGCTCAATGACGAAGCCTTTGCCGATGTGAAATCACGCATTGCGACGGTTGCTAAAGCCTTTGGTCAGCCGGTGGGCGCATGGCGCATTGCACACATGAACATCATGCCCAATAACCCATGCAGTGGTTACGGTGGACGCATGTATGCCGCGGAGGCAATGTCCATGCGGGCGAAAAGCGAAGATGTTGCCGTGCCGGAGCTGGTTCAGGGGCGTGAACAAATGCGCGTGAACTTTTACATCGCAGTACGTGCCAAATAAAGGGTGATCTCGGGGCAAGGTATGCCCCGATTGAATCATCCGATTTCACCGGATGGGGGATGGTATGAATATCGTTTGGATGAAACAATTCCTACTGTGGAATTTATTATTCAACTACGCCATTTTACTGGTCTGGTTCGGCGTATTCAGCTGGCGGCATGATTGGTTGTTGGGTTTGCACCGCCGCTGGTTTCACTTAACTCAAGCGCAGTTTGATGCGATTCATTACGGCGCAATGGCGGTGTATAAAATCGGTATTGTGCTGTTTAATCTGGTTCCGTTGTTGGCTCTATACGTGAGCCATCGCGGCTGAACGGTTCATTGAAAATATATGGCTCGACCTTTACCAACCCATCCCAAATACCCCGAGCGCATCTGCTGGGGCTGTGACAAACTGTGCTCAAAAAATGCTTTGGCCTGCGGTAATGGCTCGGAGCGCACGCCGCATCCGGTGGAGCTGTTTGGCGAGGATTGGCTGGAATGGGAGTTGGTAGCCTGTTCGGATGAGAACTCACCGCGGGCTGATGAGTTGGTTGCACCGGTTGTTAAAGCATGAGAAAAGGGCGCGCTGAGCGCCCTTTTCGGTGATAGCGTGGATGGTTTACGGTTTGATCGCGATTTTCAGCACGCCATCGCGTTGGTGGGCGAACAGATCGTATGCCGCGACAATATCATCCAGTTTGTAGGTGTGCGTCACCAGCGGTTTGAGGTCCACGCCGCCGCTTTGCACCACATTCATCAGACGGCGCATGCGTTCTTTACCCCCCGGACAGAGCGCGGTACGAATGGTGTGGTCGCCCAAACCGGCGGCAAAATGCGCCATGGGGATGGTCAAGTCTAGTGAGTACACGCCTAAACTCGATAAAGTTCCGCCCGGCTTCAATACTTTCAGTGCCTGCTCAAACGTGGCTTGCAAGCCCAAACATTCAATGCTGGCATCAACGCCTCGACCGCCGGTGAGCTTCATCACCTCGTCCACCACATCGACTTGGTTAAAATTCAGGGTGACGGTAGCGCCGAGTTTTTTTGACATGTCCAGACGGGCATCATTGCCATCCACGGCAATGATGACACTCGCACCACGCAGACGCGCGCCCGCAGTGGCACACAAGCCAATCGGCCCTTGGGCAAATACGGCAACGATATCGCCAATGCGAATATCGGCGTTTTCCGCGCCTTTAAAACCAGTGGACATGATGTCGGGGCACATTAGCACCTCTTCGTCACTCAGGCCATCGGGAATTGGTGCGAGGTTGGCCTGTGCATCGGGTACGAGCACGTATTCGGCTTGTGTGCCGTCGATCATGTTACCAAAACGCCAGCCCGCAGTGGCTTTATAGCCGTGGCAGGCGCATTTGCCATCTTCGTCCAGCAGATACGATCCGTCTTGCGATGGGAAGCCATCTTGGCAGGCGTATGAGGTGAAGCTGGGACAAATCGCGCCGGCGATCACGCGTTGACCTTCTTGATAGCCTTTGACATTGCTGCCGAGTTTTTCGATGATGCCCACCGGCTCATGGCCGACGGTTAGACCTTGTTTGACTGGATATTCGCCTTTGAGGATGTGTACATCGGTGCCGCAAATGGTTGTGGTGGTGATGCGCACCAGTGCGTCGTTCGGACCGACGTCGGGGATTCTTTTCTCGATCATTTCAATCCGACCTGGACCCAAAAATACCGCCGCTTTCATCATGCCCATCATGTTCTCCTTTGAATGCTATGAAATAACTTCCTTAAAATCAAACAGATACCATTTAATTGTACGCCCTAAAAATTTAGGGAAATAGCAAATTCTGGAAAATTTTATGGGTTTTTCTCATAAAAAAAGAGGTGACCTATTGGCCACCTCTTCGCTCATTCAAAAGCAATGTGCTTTATTTTTGCGGCAATAAACCGTACACCAAAATCACGGCGATCAATACCGGAGATACTTTGGTGGTGATGAAATACAGCTTATCGAGCAGTGCCTGATTGCGCAATTGTCCTTGGTTGCTGATGGCTTGAATGTAGTCCTGTTTACGCCAGTGCAACGCGACAAAAATACAGGTCGCCATACCGCACAGTGGCATCATCAATTTGCTGGCCAAGAAGTCAAACGCATCAAAAATGTTTTTACCAAACACCGTGACATGAGCCAAGGTGCTGTTAGACAGGGCGCACAGGCCGCCGAGTACCAACAGAATCGCCATCACCACCACGATAGCGCGTGTACGCGACCAGTTCAGACGTTCGTGCATGACGGCAACGGGTACTTCGACGATCGACAGCATGGCGCCGATGGCGGCCATGGAGGTCAAGACGAAGAACATCACGCCCAACACATTGCCCAAAGGCATGTGCACGAATACCGCCGGAATGGTTTTGAACAACAGGCTCGGGCCACCCGCCGGATTAAAACCAAAGGCAAACACCGCTGGGAAAATCGCCAGACCGGCCAACAACGATACGGTCAAATCCGCCAGCATCACGGTCAATGCGGTTTTCGGAATGTTTTGCTCGGTGCGGAAATAGCTGCCGTAGATCATCATCGAACCGATACCGAGTGAGAGTTTGAAAAACGCCAGACCCAAGGCCATGAAAATCACCGTGGCATTGATTTTGCTCCAATCCGGCAGGAACAGGAACTTCACGCCGGCCATGGCGTTCGGCAAAGACAAGCTGGTTAAGGCAACCACCAGCAGCAGGATGAACAACAAGGGCATGAGCTTTTTCGTCACTGCTTCAATCCCCTTGGTCACGCCCATGAGCAAAATGCCGCCGACGACCAACAGCACCAGCCATTGCATCAACAGTGATAAGGTCGGGTTGCCCACCATGCTGCCGAAGGATTCAGCCAAATAAGTTTTGTCGTCGCTCAATAAAGTACCGGCAAAGCCTTTACCGACATAGCTAAAAACCCAGCCAACCACCACCGAGTAAAACGACATAATCAAAATCGCAGCCACCATGCCGGCGAAACCGACCAGCCACCAGCGGCTTTTCGGTGCGAGGGTTCGATAAACGTTGACCGGATCGGTGCGCGTGGTGCGTCCCAAGCTGATTTCAGCGATCATCAACGGCAGACCGACCAAAACGGTGGCCAGCAAATAGATCAATAAAAATCCTGCGCCACCGCTCGCGCCGGTCTGATAAGGGAACATCCAAATATTCCCCAAGCCCACGGCCGAGCCCAAGGTGGCAGCCAAAACGCCGAAACCGGAGGAGAAACCGCTGCGGGGTGTACTGTTATTGTGTGTTTGAGCCATAATAAAGATTGATAAAGAATGATAAAACGCTATGAAAAAATAGGCTTGAAGAAGCAAATGCCCGATGATTTTGATAGGAAAAATCCAAAACGCCAGATTATTTAGCGCGTCATTGTAGCATCAACCCCACATCATTTTGCAGGCAAATGCGGCGATCATGCGATGATCTGCCTCTGGATGGCATGTTCCGGCTGGGCGCGCGGCGCATTTATGAGGGTTTGTTTGGGCAATGACGTAAAATCAAGTAAAATGCTGACTGAGCGATACCCGTGTTTGTATGCGCGCACCAAAATTAATGCTTAGTGCGAGCTTGAGCACGGTATCTGATGCAAATCACGGGGTGATCGACCGAAAAGTCGTTTACCCTATATCACTAAGAGAGTTTTTATGTCAGCTTCCCATTATCCGCATCCGATTTTCGCCAAAGAAGGTTGGGTCTTCATTGGTATTGCGGTTTTTTTAGCCCTGTTCATCCACTTTTTGGGGGGCTTTGGTTGGGCATGGCCGTTTTACATCATCGCCGCATTTGTGATTCAATTTTTCCGCGATCCGGCGCGTGATATTCCGAATACGCCGAACGCAGTTTTGTCACCGGCGGATGGGCGCGTGATCGTGGTGGATAAAGTGTACGATGTGTACGCCGAGCGCGAGGCACTGAAAATCAGCGTGTTTATGAACGTGTTTAACGTACACTCCAACCGTATGCCAGTTGATGGTGAAGTCATCAAGGCGCAATATTTCCCCGGTAAATTTTTCAATGCCGATCTGTCCAAAGCGTCTGAGCAAAATGAGCGCAATGCACTGGTGCTGCATACCGCGGACGGGCAAACCGTGACCTCGGTGCAAGTGGCGGGGCTGATTGCGCGCCGCATTCTGTGCTATGTGGGCGTTGGCCATAAAGCCACGCGTGGCGAGCGCTACGGCTTCATCCGCTTTGGTTCGCGTGTGGACGTGTATTTGCCGCTGGATGCCATGCCGCGTGTGGTGATTGGTGATAAAGTGTCCGCGACCACGACGATTTTGGCAACATTGGCCGACCATAGCACTGCGGACGTGGAAACCACTGCAGCGGTGACAGAGGCGGTCACGCCGACTGCTACGACTGAGGAAAACCATGACTGATCCACATGCCGACATCAAGGTGATTGACGAATACGGGCGCGATGCAGGGCATATCCCCGCTCGCCACCGCGCGATTTACCTGCTGCCGAATGCATTCACCACGGCGGCATTGTTTGCCGGATTTTTCGCCATCGTCAAAGCCATGAGCCACGAGTTCAACATTGCCGCAGTAGCGATTTTCTGCGCCATGGTGCTCGACGGTATGGATGGCCGCGTCGCACGCCTGACCAAAACGCAAAGCGCTTTTGGTGAACAGTACGACAGTCTCGCCGATATGGTTTCCTTTGGCGTGGCGCCTGCCTTGGTCGTGTATGAGTGGCAATTGCACGGTTTGGGCACGGGGCGTTTGGGGCTGATCGTCGCGTTTATTTACACCGTGTGTGCTGCCTTGCGTTTGGCTCGGTTTAATATCAATACCGATGTGATCGACAAACGCTATTTCCAAGGCTTACCGAGCCCGTCGGCCGCAGCGCTGACCGCGGGCATGGTCTGGCTGGTTGAGGAAAAAAATCTGCCCATTCCGGCGGAACTGATTCCCTACATTGCCATCGTCGTGACCCTGTTTGCCGGCTTATCCATGATTACCAATGTGCGTTATTACAGTGGTAAAGCCAT
>CAZCDD010000088.1:0-6256 GCA_964497405.1 uncultured Hydromonas sp.
CAAGCCATTCGTTCGGTTGCCTTGGTCGGTCATGGCGCGGTCGGCAAGACCAGCTTGGCTGAAGCATTGCTATTTGCAACCGGCGCGATTCCTGCCAAAGGCTCTATCGAACGCGGTACAACCGTATGTGACTTTGAACCTCAAGAAAAAGAAGCCGGTCACTCACTGAACTCTGCCGTGGTGAATTTCGCCTATGAAGACACTCATATTCACCTGATTGATACCGCCGGTTACCCCGACTTTTCCGGTCAATCCATCGCCGCACTGGCCGGTGTGGATACCGCGTTGATCGTGATCAATGCGCAAACAGGGATTGAACTGATGACCGAACGCATGATGCAGTACGCCACGGATCGCAAACTCGCGCGCATGATCGTGGTGAACAAAATCGACGGCGACAATGTGGACCTGCCTGCCCTACTCAGCGATATTCGCGAAACCTTTGGCAAACAATGTCTGGTCCTCGATTTACCTGCACACGGCGCAGCCGATGTCGTGGAAGTGCTCGAACACGACTCTGGTGACGCTGATTTTGAATCCGTAGCCGAAGCACATCGCGCACTGATTGACCAGCTGGTCGAAGAAGACGAAGACTTATTGATGCAATACCTCGAAGACGGCGCAGACCCAAGCACTGCTGATCTGCACGCACCGTTTGAAAAAGCCCTGCGCGAGGGACATCTGATCCCTGTATTGTTCACCTCTGCCAAAACCGGCGCAGGTATTAAAGAACTGCTGCATGTATTGGCCGCACTCGCACCGAACCCCAGCGAAGGCAATCCGCCGCCGTTCTATAAAGGCAATATGGACAGCGATGCCGAATCCTTCCACGCCGAACCAGACGCAGGCAAACATGTGTTAGCGCATGTGTTCAAAGTGATTTCCGATCCTTACATGGGCAAAATCAGCGTATTTCGCGTGCATCAAGGCACTGTGAAAAAAGACATGCAGCTATTCGCGGGTGACTCCAAACGCGCGTTTAAAGTGGCGCACTTATACCAATTGCAGGGCAAAGCCACTGTGGAAGTGAACGAACTCTTGCCCGGCGACATCGGTGCGGTGGCCAAAGTGGATGAGATCGAATTTGATTGCGTCTTACACGACTCACACGATGAAGATCAAATTCATCTGATGCCGATGGAGTTCCCAAGACCGATGGCCGGCTTGGCCGTAGAAACCAAGAAAAAAGGCGACGAACAACGTTTGTTTGAAATTCTGGCCAAACTCGCCAGCGAAGATCCGACCTTCGTCATCGAACGCCATCCAACCAGCAACGAAACCGTGATTCGCGGCTTGGGCGAAATCCACCTGAAATCCAAACTGGACAAAATGTTCAACCAATACAAATTGGAAGTGGACACCAAACCGCCGCGCATTCCGTACCGCGAGACCATCACTGGCTCAGCCGAGGGTGTTTGCCGTCACAAGAAACAATCCGGTGGCGCAGGTCAATTCGGCGAAGTGCATCTGCGCGTTGAACCCAAAGGTCGTGGCGAAGGCTTTGAATTCGTCGATGCGATCAAGGGGGGCGTGATTCCGGGGGTGTTCATGCCTGCGGTTGAAAAAGGCGTGCGTCAAGCCTTGGCCGATGGCATCGTTGCCGGCTACGCGGTGGAGGACGTCAAAGTCACCGTATTTGATGGCAAAACCCACCCTGTTGACGGCAAGGAAGTCGCCTTCGTCGCAGCAGGCAAAAAAGCCACCATCGAAGCGATTCGCGATGCCAAACCCATCGTACTCGAACCGATCGTGAACATCGAAATCGTCGTACCACAGAACCACATCGGCGATATGGCGGGTGATTTGTCCTCTCGTCGCGGCCACGTCACCGGTACAGGTGAAAAAGCCCACGGCATGGCGGTGGTGTCAGGCGAAGTGCCTCTGGCTGAAATTTCTGACTATCAATCGCGTCTGAAATCCCTCACCGGCGGACAAGGCAGCTACACCATCGAGTTTTCTCGCTACGCCGCAGTGCCTGCGCATGTACAGCAACAGATGGCGAGCAAGTTCGAACTGCATGAGGATGATGAATAAGTGCGGATGACGCTCAGTTGCGTAAAAACCCCTTGTAAATGTCAAGGGGTTTTTTGTAATAATTCTTGAAAATCAATAAGTTATGAATTTATTGACAACGTTTCCAAGTACTGCGCGCATCGTTGATCTGAGCGCGATAGTCTGCTTCAAATAAATAGCTGACAGGTTGCTCACGCATGTCCATTGGGTTTTTGGCCAAAATTTCCTTGCGATACGGTTGCAATAGCTTGATGCATTGATCGTGATCACCGATTTTGGCATAAGTCGCTGCCAAATTATTGCGCAGCTTCAGCTCATCCAGCCAATGCAGGGTTGGCGCACACGTTTGCCACATCCGCCGCAGGGTTCCTATGGCTTGAGCATAGCGTTTTTTGCGCAATTGGTCATTGACAACCCAGTCCGTATGCTCCCTTTCCTCTGGACTGCACTCACCCGGCATCAGCCGATAATCACCGACAAAATCCACGCCATATCCACAAAAGGAATCACACGCTGCTGAGGGGGCGCGACTGACCCGAATTTGATCCGCCGTTTGCGAAAAATCCACCACACAAACCCCCTCATCGGTTTTCAACTGCGCCTGTCCATCATGTATCGTACCCGATACATCGCACACACTGCCTCGCTCACTCACCGTATTGAGTTGGAACAGCGCTCCTTCCAATCCCGAACTGATACGCCACAAATCCAAGTCGCCCATACCGTAATGCACGACCCAATCATAGCTGTCGGTCGGAGGTTCATTGGGTAAGGAGTCTGCTTGAGCAGAAAGCGTATGCACGCATAGCAGCAACATCAAGCACTTCATATATGTATTCATGGCTTTACCTCGTCTCTCATGGGTAAAGGATTAGAAAGCGCATCGGCGCCCTGCCCAAGCAAATTAGCCTTGAATCAAACTTGAATAAAGTTCAATCAAAATCCTCACGTTCTGCTTGTTGTTCGCGTTCGGCCAGCTCTTCATCGCTGAGCACTCGCACCATCAGTACATGCACCTGACGCGCATCGGCACGCTGCACTTCGATTTCAAATCGATCGATCAGCACAACGTCACCACGGCGCGGCATACGCGCCAGCTCTGAGGTAACCAAACCACCGATGGTATCGGCATCTTCATCCGACAAAGCGACGTTGAAATGCTCATTGAATTGTTCTATCTCGGTCAAGGCACGCACGCGGTAACGTCCGAGCTTATCCGCGATGATGTTATCGGCTTCTTCGTCCCAGTCGTGTTCATCTTCAATATCACCGACGATTTGCTCCAGCACATCCTCAATGGTGATCAGACCGGCAACACCGCCGTACTCGTCCACGACGATCGCCATGTGATTGCGATTTTCACGAAATTCGCGCAACAGCACATTCAGAGGCTTGGATTCCGGCACAAATACCGCAGGACGGAGATTATCGCGCACATCGAACTCATCTTCGTTGTGATAGTAGCGCAATAAATCTTTGGCCAATAAGACGCCTATGACTTTATCGCGTCCGCCCTCAAACACTGGAAAGCGTGAGTGGCTGGTGCTAATGATATTGGGGATGAATTCTTGTGGGGTGTCTTCGATATTAATCCCATCCATTTGCGCACGCGGAACCATGATGTCGCGCGCCCGTAAGGTTGAGATTTGTAATGTACCTTCAATGATCGATAGCGCATCATCGTCGAGCAGGTTGCGCTCGTGCGCACCGTGAAGGATTTCTAAAAG
This sequence comes from uncultured Hydromonas sp., assembly GCA_964497405.1. GTDB lineage: Bacteria > Pseudomonadota > Gammaproteobacteria > Burkholderiales > Burkholderiaceae > CTSOIL-112. Next base: position 3,741 of record CAZCDD010000088.1, read on the forward strand.
CTGTTCTCGCGTTTCCGGCTCGGCGTCAAACATTCCAGCCAAACGCTCAAAAAATGACTTGTGGCGTTTTTCAATTTTCGAGCCACGCGCGGGATAATTGTCGTCAGACATGACCATCCAATAGAGTTAAACAGGCGTTTAGGATAACCCAAACACCTGCGGGACGCAAGCACAACGATCGAAGCTTTATCGCAAAACAAATATAATTTATTATTTAAAAACAATCAATTAAAATTGAATTTTAATCTAATTTTTTAAATTAAAACCTCGCTTATCATGCGCTCAAAGTGCCTTGTAACGCATCCGATCCATCTGGCGATCAGCTACCGCTGCGAATCATATGGTCAAAAGCACCCAGCGCAGCCGTCGCCCCAGCCCCCATGGAAATGATGATTTGCTTGTACGGCTGCGTGGTGCAATCTCCTGCCGCGAACACACCTGCGACGGATGTCTGGCCACGCGCATCAATTTCGATTTCACCTCTTGGGGTCAAGGCCACCGTACCCTTGAGCCAGTCGGTATTTGGCAGCAAGCCGATTTGCACAAAAATACCGGCCAATTCAACCACATGCTCCTGCTCGGTCGCACGGTCTTTATAACGCAAGCCTGTGACTTTAGAACCATCACCGATAACCTCAGTGGTTAAAGCTTCGGTATGCACGGTCACATTCGGCAAACTGTGTAGTTTGTCTTGCAGCACCGCATCGGCACGCAATTTGCTGTCAAACTCCAGCAAGGTGACATGCTCAACGATGCCCGCCAAATCGATCGCCGCTTCAACACCGGAGTTACCGCCACCGATCACCGCTACTTTTTTACCTTTGAACAGCGGGCCATCGCAATGCGGGCAATACGCCACACCTTTGGCGCGATATTCCGCTTCACCCGGTACATTCATATTGCGCCAGCGTGCGCCGGTAGCGAGAATGACGGTTTTGCTTTTGAGTGTGGCGCCGTTCGCTAACTCAACCGAAATCAAGCCATCCGCATCCGCAGGCGTGAGCTTCTGAGCGGTTTGCAGATTCATCACGTCCACCTCATAGGATTTGACGTGTTGCTCCAGTGCTGCCGCGAGCTTAGGCCCTTCGGTTTCCTGCACCGAGATAAAGTTTTCAATCGCCAAGGTATCGAGTACCTGACCGCCGAAACGCTCTGCGACCACGCCGGTAGCGATGCCTTTACGCGCCGCATAGATCGCCGCCGCTGCACCAGCTGGCCCGCCACCGACGATGAGTACGTCAAAATTGTCTTTGGCATTGAGCTTTTCTGCCGCTTTTTCACCCGCGTGGCTGTCCAATTTGGCGATGATTTCCTCAATCGTCATGCGGCCTTGCCCAAATTCTTCGCCGTTGAGCAGTGCGGTGGGCACGGCCATGATGTTGCGCGCTTTGACTTCATCCTGAAAATCCGCCCCGTCAATCATGGTATGGCTGATATTGGGATTCAAGACCGCCATCAAGTTCAAGGCCTGCACGACCTCAGGACAATTATGGCAAGACAGAGAGATAAAGGTCTCAAAATGCATCGGCTCGCTCAAACTTTGAATTTGCTCGATCATTTCGGCTTCAATTTTCGGCGGATGTCCGCCCACTTGCAATAATGCCAGCACCAATGAGCTGAACTCATGCCCCATCGGCACACCGGCGAACTGAACTCGTGCGGCCTCACCGACGCGCGCCACGCCAAATGACGGGCGCAGGCTCGCCGTACCGTTTTCATTCACGCTAACTTGATCGGACAATGCAGCGATATCATGCAGCAAAGCACGGATTTCCGCGGCTTTGGCGCTGTCATCGAGCGAAGCGATGAGCTCAATCGGGCGTTGTAATTTTTCGAGATAGGCTTTTAATTGGGCTTGAATACCTGCGTCCAACATGATGAACTCCTTGTATAGATAGATCGATGATTAGCGTTTGTAGCAAATTTAGGCAATACGAATCCCAAGCCAGACAAAAACAGAGGCTTTCAAACAGTTGAGTTTGGGATATGGGGAAAGAATTTTGTACAGGGTTTTCATCATAAATAAAAACCCTGCGCAAAAGTCTCTATCGAGCTGAATGGGAGCGACGCTGCGCTCCGTATCCAGCCAATACGTCTTTATTAGATTTTGCCAACCAAGTCCAAAGATGGTTTCAGAGTGGCTTCACCCGGAGTCCATTTAGCTGGGCACACTTCGCCGTCGTGAGAGGCAACGTATTGAGCTGCTTGAACTTTACGCAACAATTCTTTCGCGTCACGGCCAATGCCCAAGTCGTGAATTTCAGCAACTTTGATTTCGCCTTCTGGATTGATCACGAAAGTACCACGCAATGCCAAACCTTCTTCTTCGATCATCACGTCGAAGTTGCGGCTGATCGCACCAGTTGGATCACCGACCATTGGGTATTTGATTTTTTGGATGGTTTCAGACGCATCGTGCCATGCTTTGTGCGTGAAATGCGTGTCGGTAGAAACTGAGTAGCATTCAACGCCCAATTTTTGGAATTCTGGGTACAAATCAGCCAAATCGCCCAATT
>CAZCDD010000089.1:0-6232 GCA_964497405.1 uncultured Hydromonas sp.
AAGTTACCGCTCCATCATAGGCAAAAACCCGCGCAAACGCAAGCTTTTAGCCACTCTGATATGCGCTAATCTGGCGTTTGAAACACATTCGACACATCCCATCGCGCATAAAAAAACCGCTTCGAGATTCCGAAGCGGTGAAAATAGCGTTCAATGCAATCGATCCATCAAACATGTACGGACAAAGTCACATCGATATTGCCACGCGTCGCGTTGGAATACGGACACACTTGGTGCGCTTGATTGACCAACTGCTGTGCTACAGCTTCGTCCATTTCGGGTAAAAATACGTCCAGTACCGCATTGATGCCATAGCCCGCGCCGACTTTGCCCAAACCCACTTGGCTCTCGATGCGCAGATTTTCCGGCAGTTTTTGTTTGGCTTGTGCGGCCACGACTTTCAAAGCACCGATGAAGCACGCCGCGTAACCGGCTGCGAACAACTCCTCAGGATTCGTGCCATCACCCTTACCGCCCATTTGTTTCGGCAAGGCCAATTTCAATTCCAATTGTCCATCCTCAGTACGCGCCGTACCATCACGACCGCCGCTTACCACCGCTTTTGCTGTATAAATTGCTTCCATTTCAAACTCCTCCTTAGGTTTGGTTAAAATCAAACATCACACTTCAGCCGCACGATCGGCGACCGAAGAGCATTCTTGTTCAAACGCATTCGCTTTACGCCATGACTCATGCGTCTGCAACTGTTGGGCAAAGTGCGCCAAATTCGGATAATCCGGCAAGCTACCGGACATCTGCAGCACATCCACGATAAACGACATCATGATATCCGCGCCACTCAAACGATCCCCGACCCAGTAGCGTTTGCCCTGCATATGCTGATTCAGATAGCTCAATACCTGCTGGCACTCATGCTCCGCGTAGCCGAGCAAACCGTTGGTCGAGCAGCCATCGCGGTGGATAAACATGCGTAAGAGCAAAGGCAGCATAGCCGAGCTTTCGGCAAAATGTAGCCATTGCAAATACTGCGCATACTCAAGACTACCACGAGCAGGCGCCAGACGCTCACTGGCAAAGCGCTCAATCAGGTATTCCGTGATCGCGCCGGATTCGCTCAACACCCAGCCATCGATCTCAATGACCGGCGACTTGCCCAAAGGATGTACCTGCTTGAGCTCGGGCGGCGCCAGTGAAGTTTTGGCATCGCGCTGATACACCACCGTTTCGTATGGCTGACCGATTTCCTCCAACAGCCAGTAAATTCGTTTGGCACGAGAGCGATTCAAATAATGCAGTTTAATCATGATGTGATCTCATTTCTCAGAAATGGGAGCGTCACCGGCCCATGTCGGGTAATCGGTGTACCCCGCTGCCCCGCCACCGTAGCAAGTCGCGGGGTCCATCTGATTGAGCGGCGCGTCCTGCGCAATGCGCTCCACCAAATCTGGGTTGGCGATGAATGCACGGCCAAACGCCACCGCGTCAATCAAGCCTGCGCCAATTAAATCCTCCGCCTTTTTCGCATCGTACGCACCTGCGCCGATGATGGTGCCCGAATAGGCCTGACGAATTTTTTGGCGGAAATTCGTGGAAAAAGGCACGCCGCCCGCCCAATCGGGCTCGGAAATGTGCAGAAAAGCCAAACCGCGTTGATTCAACGCCTCGATCAAATACAACTGCTCGTCCTCATCCTCACCCATATTGACATTATTGAATGAGCCGAGCGGTGAAATACGAATACCAATGTGCGCCTTATCCCACGCGGCAACGCAGGCATCCACCACCTCCAGCATCAAGCGCGCGCGATTCTCACGGCTGCCACCGTATTCATCCGTGCGCTGATTGGTATGCGCCGCCCAGAATTGACTGAGCAGATAACCATGTGCACCGTGAATTTCAACAAAATCAAAACCCGCTTCACGCGCACGCACCGTAGCCGCGGCAAAATCGGCAATCACCTGCTTAATTTCGTCCAAACTCGCCGCTCGCGTTGGCGTGGTTTCCGCGCGCACGGGCAAACCATTTTCATCGCGCAAAGAGGTTTTACCGCCCAGAGCGACTGCCGAAGCCGAAATCGGTGCTTGGCCATCGGGCTGTACGCTTTCATGCGACACCAAACCCGTATGCCATAGCTGCACCGCGATTTTGCCGCCTTTGTCGTGCACCGCCTGCGTGATTTCCTGCCACGCGGCGACTTGCTCGGCGGTGTGCAAACCCGGCGCACCGGCGTAACCTTTGGCTTGAGCGGAAACTTGCGTCGCTTCGGTCACGATCAAGCCCGCTGAAGCGCGCTGCGCATAATAGATTTTTGCCAACGGCGTTGGAATATCCCCCGGTTCGATGGCGCGCAGACGTGTCAACGGCGCCATCACCATGCGGTTACGTAACTCGGTTTGCCCGAATTTCACGTTTTCAAACAAAACATCATGTGCCATACATACCCTTTTAAATTAGACCGGTCGTCTATAAAATGTTTCTAAAAAAGACAAGCGCTTCATCAACACTTGTCATGCAACTATTATCCAACTATTGAGGCATTTTATTTCGGCCGCCCCACAAACAATTGACCGTATCATACCTCACATCGCCAAAATCTGCTCGGTGTGGCGCAGCGCTGCCGATAACGGCGCGCCATCCTTGGTCAGCTTATTTGACAAACTCGCGCCCAGCCACAGATGATACAGAATCTGCGCATCCAGCTCAGGGAACAGGCGCGCTGGCAGCGAGCCATCCGCCACACCCTCACGCATGCACTGAGCGATCAGAGAGATCACTTCACGATACCCCGCGAGCAGTGCCAAGCGCATCGCCTCGGACAGATCCGCCACCTCCGCGCTGAGCTTGACCACGAGGCAACGCTGTTCCTCATTGCGTTCACTGTAATTTGCCGTCTGCCTTTCCATGACATAACGCCAATAAGACATGAGTCGCTCACGCGGCGATTTTGCCTGATCGTTGAACAGTGCGCTCATTTGCGTCACATAGTCCGCAAAATAATGCTCAATCAAGGCCTGACCGAATAACTCCTTCGACGGAAAATAATGATAAAAAGAGCCTTTTGGTACACCCGCTTGCTGCAAAATCTCAGCCAAACCCACGCCCACAAAGCCTTTTTGTGCGATCAATTGATAACCCACATCCAAAATATGCGCTCGGGTGTCATTCTGTGCTGTTTTCATGACGCCATTCTAAAATAGACCAGTCGTCTTGTCAAATAAATCAAAAGAGTCAATATTGACCTACTTCACACTTTCACACTCATGGATTATTTCACCACATACAGCCAAATGGCCAGTGCATGGCACACCGCCCCACCGAGCACAAACAGATGCCAAATTGCATGGGTATAACGGTATTTTTTTGCCGCATAAAACAGCGTCCCGACGGTGTACAGCGCCCCACCAATGATAATCAGATTGAGCGCTGATGCGTCCAGCGTGTGCAGCATGTCCTGAATAATCAGCACCGAGAGCCAGCCCATCCCCAAATAGGCCAATAAAGACACTCGTTTAAAGCGATGCACGAAGAACACCTTGAACACGATTCCGACCAGCGCAATGCTCCAGACGATCCAAAACAGCAGCAAGGCCTTGGGATTATTCAAACCAATCAACAAAATCGGCGTGTATGTCCCCGCAATCAGGGCAAAAATGGCGCAATGATCCAAGCGTTTGAGCACGAACTTTGCACGAGTATGGGAGAAGCTGTGATACAGCGTGGAGGTTAAAAACATTAAAATCAGACTGGTGCCATACATCACCAGCCCTGCCATCTGAAAGCCACTGAAATCAAGAGCAGAATCCACCGCTTTGAGTAACATCGCCACCAGCGCTACGATGGCAAACGCCACACCCAGCCCATGAAACAGCGCATTTAAAAACTCTTCGCGCGGATGGTAATCCGAGCCTATCTTCATCACCGTCGCATTCATGCCTACCCTTTCAAAGTCAAGCGCACGTTCATGCTACGCCCGAATTGCTTAGAATTCATGCAGGAAATGGGGGATTAAAGGAAATAAAAAGGAGAATGCCCGTACGTCACCGAGCACTATTGCCAACCGTTCAACCACAGCATGAACTTTTAGAATCACAGCAACCAGCAGCGTTGCTCGGCTTGACCTCTGGTGCAGAGCTACCACAGCATGAGCTCGACTCAGTCTCTGGCGTAGAACTACCGCAGCATGACTTCGACTCGGTCTCAGGTGCAGAACTGCCGCAGCATGAGCTCGATTCGCTTGCTGTCACTGCAGCCAAAGATACGGGAACTGCACTGCATGACGCTTCCTTTTGCACCGCTTCGTCGCATTCCTCTTGCTTGGCTTCGCGCAAAATATGCACCCCTCCGCGCAGCACCACCAGCGCGATGATCAGGCCAATGACTAAATCCGGATAACGACTACCACTGAGCCACACCAGCACCCCTGCGATGATGACGCCCAGATTGGCAATCACATCATTTTTCGAGAAAATATACGAAGCACGCATGTGTACGCCGTCGTCTTGATGCTTGGCGATCTGCGTCAAACAAATCCAGTTCGCCACCAAAGCCAGCAAACCCACGGCCATCATCAACGTGCTCATGGGCTCACTGCCAAACCATGCTTTATGCAGCACTTCGAGCAAAACCCACAAAGCGAGGGCAATTTGTACGATGCCACTGACGCGCGCGGACTTGATTTTCAGCCCCGCACTTTTGCCCACCGCGTACAAGCCTATGCCATACACCGACGCATCCGCGAGCATGTCCAGCGAATCGGCGATCAAACCGGTGGACTGCGCCCACAAACCGAGGCTCAGTTCAATGACGAACATCAAAGCATTGATCCCCAGCACCAGCCAAAGCGTTTTGCGCTCCGCATCATTGCGAGCAGTCATTTCGCAGCCACAGCCTGACATCATTCATCCTCTCTTAAACAAACAGTTACCCTCAATACGGCACACTTAACGGCCAATCAATATGGGGCAGTTATTTTGTGTTCACCAAACGTTCCACCCAGCGTTGTGCTTGGGCAATGTGCGCTTGACTCAAAGTGATGGGCAAGGGTTTGGATTGCAGCCCGATGCTGAATCGCCCCACCACTTTTGCACCTAAAAGATAGGCGCTTTTGGCGAGCACTTTATGGGTATTAAAAGCCCAGTACGCCATCCATGCCGGAGCAGCCGAAGAATGCAGCAGGATGGCGCGCTTTTGCAGTACACCCGCATGTCGGTATTTCGGCGCCGATTGCCCAAAGGGCCAAAAACCATAAACGGACAAGCGTTCCATAAAGCATTTATACACAGCGGTCACCGTGCCCATATTGGTTGGGCTGGCCAGTATAAACGCATCGCTGTGTTCAATCGCAGCAATGATGGCCTGCATATCATCCTGTTGGTGACAATGCCCGACCGAGCCCTGCTCGCTTTGCATACAGCCTCGGCAATTGTAGCAATAGCGAATGTCCAAGTCTTGCAAGACAAAGTAGTCATAAGGGATTTGTCGCCGAGTGAGCTCAAGCCGCATCTCTTGGAGAATTAAATCGGTCAGTCCGTGCACTCGATACGCACCGTTAATGATGACTACTCGCATACATCCTCCGTCCTATTGTGCCGGATTGAACTCAGTGACACCTCACATGCGCGGCACCACCACGCCGGTTTGGCCTTGGTACTTACCACCACGGTCTTTGTACGAGGTTTCGCATTCTTCGTCCGACTCGAAGAATAATACCTGCGCGCAGCCTTCGTTGGCATAGATTTTCGCAGGCAGCGGCGTGGTATTGGAAAACTCCAAGGTCACAAAGCCTTCCCATTCGGGTTCAAACGGCGTGACGTTGACAATAATACCGCAGCGCGCATAAGTGGATTTACCCAAACACACGGTCAATACACTTCGCGGAATGCGGAAATACTCCACCGTGCGCGCGAGTACGAATGAATTGGGCGGAATGATGCAGGTATCGCCCACATGCTCAACAAAGCAATTCGGATCGAAGTTTTTCGGGTCAATGATGCTGCTGTTTACATTGGTGAAAATCTTGAACTCGTTCGCGCAGCGGATGTCGTAGCCATAGCTGGAGGTGCCGTAGCTGACGATGCGTTGATCGTTGACATAGCGCACTTGATTGGGCTCAAACGGCTCGATCATGCCGTTTTTCTCGGCCATGCGACGGATCCATTTATCTGATTTGATGCTCATGATATTCCTTGATCTGTGGTTTTGCCTGCGCGGGCAAATGTGTTGTTCTATTGCCGCGCATTGTAGCAAATTTCCCCCGCGTATCTGCTAAAAT
>CAZCDD010000090.1:0-6189 GCA_964497405.1 uncultured Hydromonas sp.
TTATGAACCTCTAAAACTCTTTTGTCAATCACTTTTCAGTGACATTTTTGTATTTGTTTTGATCTTTGTGCATTCTTTTAGATTTTTTATTTATTCTCAATGAGTTAAGATCAATGGTTTTTATTCAAGCGCTTGTGACCAATCGGCCATCAGGTCTGTTATACATTCAATTCCAACCGATAAACGAATGAGTCCGTCACAAATACCCCAGTTTTGTCGCTGTTGCGCATCCATTTCGGCGTAGATGGTCTGTGCGACGGGCAGTGCCATGCTGCGGTTATCGCCTAAGTGGGTCGAGATCATTGTGACTTTGAGCGCATCCAAGACTTGATAAGCATTTTTACGCCCTTCTTTTAGTGTGAAGGACAGTAATACGCCGTAACCACGATCCGCAAACAGTTGTGTGGCACGTTGATGCTGCGGATGCTCGATCAGCCCCGGGTAATCCACACTTTCAACCGCTGGGTGCTGCTGCAACCATTTGGCCAGCTCATACGCGTTGTCGCAGGCGCGCTCATTGCGTAGATAGAAGGTTTCTAAACCCAAGGCTATTTGTTGTGCCGCATCGGCAGACAAACTGGCGCCCACATCGCGCAAACCTTTTTTACGCAATTGGGCAATGCCCCATTTTTTTGCATCGCCTTTGCGATAGCCATCAAAGATATTGGGGTAGCTGGACCAATCAAATAGTCCTGTATCGGTCAGCGCGCCGCCAAGCACCGTTGCGTGACCCGATAATCCTTTGGACAAGGAGTTCATTACTAAGCCCGCGCCGTAGTCTTTGGCACGCACGAGTGCTGGGGTGCCCATGGTGTTGTCCACCACGAATAATATATGATGCTCTTGGCACAATAGGCCAATGCCATGCAAATCCGCAATCTGAGTGCGTGGGTTGGCTATGGTTTCAACAAAGACCATGCGTGTATTGTTCTGTAGTGCTGCTTGAACGTTGTCTGCATCGGTTGTGTCCACATAGCTGATCGAAATACCTTGCAAGCCAAAAGTGTCAAACAAGCTGGTGCTGTTACCAAATAGATACTGACTGACCACAATATGATCACCCGACCGAAGCAAAGCGAGCATCGCCGTCGCAATCGCACCCATGCCCGTCGCGAAGGTGATGGTTTCAATACCGCCTTCTAATAATGTCAACTGCGCTTCCAATGCGCTCAGTGTGGGGTTGTTAGAACGTGAGTATGTATAGCCCGCGATTTTCCCCTGAAAGGCGTCGGCAATCCCCTGCGCCGAGTCGTAGGTATATTGCACGCTTTTATAGACCGGCTGATGGCTCGATGCGTGCGCGATACCTGACCAGCGGTCGCTGTGTAACAATTGGGTGTGGACTTGCGTGGCTTTTTTATCAAATACGGTCATGAGTATGTACCTCTATACGACTCGCCTCGTTGATTAACGAGGCGGTCTGTTGATTCTATATCGGATTTTATTTGGACTTTTTCTTGCTCTGCGAGGCAGCCTGTCGGTTTTGTTCCAACCGATCCAGATAAGCGGCATCAATATCACCGGTCACATATTCGCCATTAAAGCACGATGCGTCAAATTCCGCCAGATGTTGCGCACCTTCGACCGACTGAACCGACTCAATCAGTGCGGATAAATCCTGATAAATAACTTTATCCGCGGTAATCGCTGCGCCGATCTCTTCAATGGTTTTATTATTGGCGATCAATTCGGTGCGCGTTGGCATATCAATACCATAGACATTCGGGAATTTCACCGCAGGCGCAGCCGAGGCGAAGTAAACCTTCTTCGCACCGGACTCACGCGCAAGCGCGACGATTTCCTGACTGGTGGTACCGCGCACGATCGAATCATCGACCAGCAATACATTTTTACCGGCAAATTCGCTCGGCATGGCGGTTAGCTTTTGACGCACCGATTTTTTACGCGTTTCTTGCCCCGGCATAATAAAGGTGCGACCCACGTAGCGGTTTTTAATAAACCCTTCACGGTAGCTCAAGCCCAATTTAGAGGCCAACTGCATGGCGCATGGGCGTGAGGTATCCGGAATCGGCATCACCACATCAATTTCAGACACATCCATTTCACGCGCAATTTTATCCGCCAGCGTTTCACCCATTGCCAAACGCGCCGCATACACCGATGTGCCATCAATCGTTGAGTCCGGACGGGCAAAATAGACATACTCAAACAAGCACGGGCTCAATTGCATCTGCTCCGCGCAGATTTGACTGTGTAATGTTCCATCCAAGTCGATCCAAATCGCTTCACCCGGCGCAACATCACGCACCGTTTTGTAACCCACGCCTTCAATCGCCACACTTTCCGAGGCGAGCATGTATTCAACCGAACCATCCTCAGTCTCGCGCTGACCTAAAACCAGGGGGCGAATGCCATTCGGGTCACGAAAACCAAACACCGACAAACCCGCGATCATGCCGACGCACGCATACGCACCTTTGATCCGCGCATTGACGCGACGCATGGCACTGAAAAAATGCTGGTAGGTTAAAGCAGCGGCAGCATCTTCCTCATTGATTGAAATATCCAGCTCATGCGCAACCACGTTCAACAGCACCTCAGAATCCGATCCAGTGTTGATGTGGCGACGATCCAAGCGGAACAGTTCATCGCGTACCTCATCGGTATTGGTCAAATTGCCATTGTGCGCCAGTGAGATCCCGTACGGCGCATTGACATAAAACGGCTGCGCCTCCTCCACGCTATCGACCGTACCCGCCGTTGGGTAGCGCACATGACCGATCCCCATACTACCATGCAGATCACGCATATTGCGCGTACGAAACACATCGCGCACCATGCCTTTACCTTTGTGCATGAAAAAGCGCTGACCTTGGTTGGTCGTCATACCAGCCGCATCCTGCCCACGGTGTTGCAACAGCAGCAACGCATCATAAATCAGTTGGTTTACAGGGCTATTAGCCATTACACCAATCACACCACACATCATTCACCTCAAAAAAGTTATGTCTATTTAATCAAAATCATTGCGACGCCCGCCCGTCAGATCGTCGTGCGTCATCATCCATATACCCTGCCCAAAAAACTGAGGCCGCGAGTTTGCTCACGGCCACGAATGGATTTAGGGTTTGGGGGCGGTTTGCTCCGGCTGAATTGGAATGACCACCGGATTTTTCGCTGCGCCTTTAATTTTAGCGGCTGCGGCAGCGGCCTCAGACTGGGTCTTGAACAAGCCCAAACGCACGCGGGTCTTGCTCACACCATCCACCGTCACGGTACGCAACTGCGGCTGCACGCCTGCCGCGCGCAATTTCGCCAACAATGCGTCCAACTCTTTCTTATCACTGACCAAACCAATATGCACCGCGTATTGAGGCGACGCTGCAGTGGTCGCTGGTACTGCTTCAGGTTTGGCTTCGGGCTTGGTTTCAGGTTTTGCCTCAGCTTTGACTTCTGCGCTTGGTTTGGATGCTGCGCTGTTGGCGCTGGTCGCAGGTGCAGCGGATTTGCTATCCGTCGCAGCAGTAGCCGTTTTCTCAGCACTCTCTGCCGCCGCTTTTAAGCTCTCGTCAGTCGCCTTGGGATTTTTCACATCAAATTGAATATTTTTGTCGGGAATCGCCACCGCCACTTCTGCGGCGGTCTGTTTGCGCTGGCCATCAAACACCCATGGCAAAATCACAAACGCCGCGCCCAATAGCACCAATGCGCCAATCAGACGACGACGCGCACGCACTTTCAAATCGTGCAATTGCACTTCCTCATCATAAACCGCTGTGGTCTCGTTCAGCCCATCGCGCGGTGCTTGGCGCGAACGCACGCGAACCGCCTGATGCGTCTCGCCACTCAAGCCCAGTTCGCTGCGCATATCGCCCTTGCGACGCAGCAACGAAGCATCCTTACCCGATTGATTTGCTTGCTTTTTTTTGAACAACATGCTGTTTCCTTAGTTCAACTCAGCCGGCGCGTTGGGAAATCGCGGCATGCCTTTGAGTGCCTGCTCCACGGTGACGAACGAGCCAAATATGGCTATTCTATCACTGGGCGATACGCGCGTGGGCACACTCGCTGACAAATGCGCCAAAGCCGACTGCACGCTGTCAAACGTCTGCACGCTGTGATCTTGATCCTCGATAAACCCCGTTTGACGCAAAATGGCCTGTAATTGTTCGGCGCTGGCCGCGCGCGCGGATGGCAAATCACACAAATACCAGTGATCCACCACCTCACGCATGATCTGCATGACCTGCGCAATGTCCTTATCCGCCATCGCGCCAAAGACCGCATGGGTATAAGGCGCATAGCCCATCTGACTGATGTTTTTTGCCAACGCGCGCGCCGCATGCGGATTGTGCGCCACATCCAAAATCGTGGTCGGTTGACCGGGCAACACCTGAAAACGACCACGCACCACTGCATTGGAAATACCCAAACGCACCGCCTGCTGGGTCACAGGCAACTGCTCGCCCAATGCGTCCAAGGCCGCCAGCGCCGCCGATGCGTTCGCCAACTGGTAATCACCTCGCATCGCTGGCATGGCCAAGCTGTTGCGCGCGCCATGCTCACCGACGAAACGCCATTGTTTGCGTTGATCGTCCTGCACCACCTGATAGCGAAAATCGCGGTTGATCAGTTTCAAATCCGCGCCAATCGCATTCGCATGGTCGATCAAACTTTGTGGTGGATTCGCGTCGGCACAAATCGCCGCACGCCCCGCACGGAAAATGCCCGCTTTTTCAAAACCGATGGCTTCGCGCGTATCGCCCAAAAAACCAACGTGATCGATGTCCACCGAGGTCACAATGGCGGCACTGGCGTCAAACACATTAGTCGCATCCAAACGGCCACCCAAGCCGACCTCCAGCACCACCGCATCCGGCTGCTGCGCATCAAACCAGCACATAAACACCAGCAAGGTGAATTCAAAATAGGTCAGCGAGATTTCCGGCGCTTGCAGGCGCACACGCTCAAGCTTGTGGAAAAACGGTAATAATTGTTCTTCGCTCGAATCCACGCCGTTAAAACTTGCGCGCTCGGTGAAATCCAGCACGTGCGGCGAGGTATGACAGCCGACTTTGTAGCCCGCCGCCATTAAAATTTGTTCAAGGTAAGCGCAGGTCGAGCCTTTGCCATTCGTACCACCGACGGTGATGATGGGGTAATTCAGTTGGAGCAGCCCCGCCGCTTGCAAGCGCGTTTTCATCTCGCCCACACGCGTCAGCCCAAGGTCAATCTCGGTTTTATGCACCGTCTCCAGATGCGCCAACCAATCCGTCATATTGGCAAAAGTCGCCATAAAATTCTTTCCATAAAAAAACCGCAACGGATTTTACCATTGCGGTTTATTTTCTACCGAAAAATTCGCGCGTTGACTGAATTAAGCCACCGAAATTTCACCTTGGCTGCGCAGCAAGGTCATCAATCGCGCCAACTCCTCACGCATTTGCTTGCGATGCACGATCATGTCAATCGCGCCGTGCTCCAGCAAAAACTCAGAACGCTGGAATCCCTCAGGCAATTTTTCACGCACCGTTTGCTCAATCACGCGCGGACCGGCAAAACCGATCAAGGCTTTTGGCTCGGCAATCACAATGTCGCCAATGAATGCAAAGCTCGCCGACACACCGCCCATGGTCGGATCGGTCAAAATCGAAATGTACGGCAAACGTTTTTCCGCGAGCAAAGTCAGCGCCGCCGTGGTTTTCGCCATTTGCATCAAGGACAACAAGGCCTCCTGCATACGCGCGCCGCCAGAAGCGGAAATACTGATAAACGCCGAATTGGTCTCAATCGCGTGGCGCACTCCGCGCACAAAGCGCTCGCCCACTACCGAGCCCATAGAACCGCCCATGAAATCGAATTCAAAAGCTGCGACCACGGCAGGTTGCTCATGGATGGTACCGGCTTGCACCACCAATGCTTCGGACTCACCGGTATTTTTCACCGCTTCAGACAAACGGTCGGTGTATTTGCGACTGTCTTTGAATTTCAAGCTATCAACCGGCTTAACCTCTTGTCCCAGCTCCACACGCCCATCAGCATCCAGCAAGCGATTGATGCGGTCACGCGCCTTCACACGCAGGTGATGATCGCATTTGGGACATACATATTCATTGGACTCCAAATCGGATTTATACAAAACCTCGTCACACGCTGGACACTTCACCCACAGACCATCAGGCATCGCTGATTTTTTGGCTTCGGACTGCATTTTCGGGGGTAAGATTT
>CAZCDD010000091.1:0-6020 GCA_964497405.1 uncultured Hydromonas sp.
AGTGGCTCTACTTTACTCCGTCATCTGGCTCAATTTTACTGTGCGATTTACACGCTGGCTTGACCGGCTGGGAGCATGATCGCGGTATCAAATTTAAACAATGCATCAGCGCCCAAATTAATTTGTTTGAGCACAGTCAACGGCGCATTACAAATCGGTTGATGACGATTGATCAGATGACTTTGATCCAGACCTTTGCCGAGCTGACTCGCTTCTTCTTCGGTCAATTCACGCAAGCCGAATTTTTCCGCATCCATTTCGTACACTTGAAAGTAAGTGGTTGTACCTGGTTTAACCGTGTATGGAACATCCTCACCCACCATAATCGAATCAACCCGTGAGCCTACGCGAATGGTTTGAGCGCCAGGACAAACAAGGCTTTCAGAAAAACGCTTTGGAGGCAAAGAGCCCACAAAACGATCATTCAGAAATACCGATGGAATATTTTTGTTCTGCGCCTCTTGACGCAAGAATACAACTCGGCCGATATCTTCAGATACACGCTCTGGCAACTGAATGCGTGTTTGACTCAAATAACCATCTGTGGTTTTCACTCGCAAGAAGCTATCGCTGCTACAGCCTGATATAAACAGCATGACCACAGACAGCAATCCGAAGACTGCTTTATTAAAATAGTTGATTACCATAAGATTCACCCTGAAATATAATTAAAAGAAAGAGGCGCAATGCACCATTTTACGCTCGTGATTATACACCATTATAACCAAGCATATGGAATATATAGAGCATCCGTCTCTGAAAATAACGACAAATAGACATATAGAAAGATATACTTAATTAACAGCCGCTAAATATGAATAAGGCCTCATCCCAGAATAAGACGAGTTTAGTTTTAATGTATGGATTTAACTTGGGTTGACACATTTTCTCTTTTATTTTTATAAAAAGATAGAGATCAATAACCCAAAGATAGATTAATTTTGATGATCGTTCGCGCTTGACATGCTTAGCGCTCGAATTGAGCTACTTTTTCTTTCAGCGTTTGTACATCCATCTTGCGTATGTAACGAGTTAAATTCGACCAAATTGTGTGATAGCCAAAACCACCCTGTGTCATTTCGGCAATGGCGGCTTCTTTACTCCAGCCTTGCTCAACAATGCGATAAATCGCCACCATCATGCCTGTACGGTCTGCGCCATGTTTGCAGTGCAGCAAGACTGGTTGATTTTTGGGGTTGCGCACCAGCGCGAGAAAACGAACCACATCCTCTTCCCGCACATCCCATGTATTGAAGCGTATTTGTTCATAGCGAACGCCAACTGGCTTGACCAAGGCTTCATCACCCGCATTGTTGCGCAGGGAAATTACGGTTTTAATCTCAGTCGGTAAGCCGTGATTGCGTGCCAATTGCCGATTGAGAATATCCAAACCTTCAACACCCGGCTGTGCCGATCGGTACAAAACGGGAGATACTTGATATAAATTGGGTAAGCGCGCATCGGTGCGCAATGGAACAGAACCGACTTGTTGCGCCCAGTCACGCGGACGCTGTTCAGGCGAGAGCGCAGGCGCAACAGCGCATCCGCTTAACCACAGTGCGATCAATATACAGCCGAGACGCGCTTGCCAAAAATTCATAATGGGATTATTTTTTCATCAGACGTTCAATCTCATCAGCCTGTACGGGTACATCACGCGTGGTGAGCTCGCAACCTGCTTCAGTCACAAACGCGTCATCTTCAATACGCACACCGATATTCCAATACTGCTCCGGCACATCGGCGCTTGGACGGAAATACAATCCCGGCTCGATGGTCAGCGCCATACCTACTTCTAACGTACGCCATGCTGGTACAGTTTTACTCGCATCATGCGGATCCGTGATTTGCCCTACACTGTACGCGCCACAATCATGCACATCCAAACCAATCCAGTGCCCTGTGCGGTGCATGAAATACGGCTGATAGGCTTTTTGCGCGATGGCATCTTCGAGCGAGCCAACTTTGTTACGATCCAAAATCCCTAAATCCAACAGACCTTGGGTCAAGACACGCACCACACCATTGTGTGGCTCATCGAACGACGCACCCGCTTTGGTTAGGCGAATCGCTTCTGTTTGCGCCGCGAGTACGCATTCGTAAATATCACGTTGTGGTTGTGTAAATTTTCCGTTCACCGGAAATGTACGCGTGATGTCGCCGGCGTAGTAGCCATATTCTGCGCCCGCGTCGATCAAGCACAAATCGCCGTCTTTCAATTCAGTCAAACCAGCGCGATAGTGCAAGCAACATGCGTTTGCACCGGCGGCAATAATGCTGTTGTACGCCACCTCCTGCGCACCCGCGCGCATGAACTCATGACGAATTTCGGCTTCCAAATCCAGCTCGCGCCAGCCGACTCGGCATTGTTCCATCGCGCGGATGTGCCCTAAGGCGGAGATTTTACCTGCGGCGCGCAACCAATCGAGCTCCACTCCATCTTTGTACAAGCGCATCTCATCCAAAATCGCATACAGATCATACTGAGTCGCCGGTGCGCCCACACCCGTGCGCACCAGATTGCGCGTGGCGTTCAATGCATCAGTTAAACATGCATCCAGTTTGGTATTCGACGCCAACGGTGCAAAAATCGCCTGCGTATTACCCAGCAAATTCGGCAAATCTGCTGCCAGCTCCGCAATTGGGCGCGCTTCATCTATTTGCAAATGCCCCACGGCATGCTCAGGCCCAAGACGAAAGCCATCCCAAATTTCGCGTTCCAGATTTTTTTCACGACAGTACAAAATACTACGCGCTGAATCAGCGGTCACCCGCATCACCAAAACCGCTTCAGGCTCAGTGAAACCGGTCAGATAATAGAAATAGCTATCGGGGCGAAAGTCATAATGCGCATCACGATTACGCGCAACTTCCGGCGCCGTCTGAACAATGGCCACCGACGCACCCGATGGCACCAGCTCACGCATTTTTTCAGCCAATCGCTCGCGCCGTGCGATAAAAGGTTGCGGATTGAAGGCGTTTAAATGCAGAGTCGGTTTCATAAAATGGATCCAAAGTGAGGGGTATCGTATAAAGGTAAAATTCTAACACTGATACAAAAAAATTGCCTCCGAATACTCGGAGGCAAAGCTCAATCATTCTGTGGCTAGACGTGCATTAGACAAGCGCAATATGCCCAACTGGACAGCCCCAAGAAACACGATCAAGGGAAATATTTTGACAATCAATGCGCCAAAATTTTGGACAAAAATTGTTTGGCTCGCTCAGTGCGGTTCTCTGGATGACCAAAGAACTCGTCCTTCGAACAATCCTCAACAATTTTGCCCTGATCCATAAAAATAATGCGGTTCGCCACTTTACGCGCAAAGCCCATTTCGTGCGTCACACACATCATGGTCATACCTTCATTGGCCAATTCCACCATCACGTCCAACACCTCGTTGACCATCTCAGGATCCAAAGCAGAGGTCGGCTCATCGAACAACATCGCAATCGGATCCATCGCCAAAGCGCGCGCAATGGCGACACGCTGCTGCTGACCACCGGACAATTGCCCCGGAAATTTGTGCGCATGCGCTGCCAAACCGACACGCTCCAACAGCTTTTTCCCTTTGGCGTAGGCTTCATCTTTGCCGCGTTTGAGCACCTTCATCTGCGCCAGTGCCAGATTTTGCTCAATGCTCATGTGCGGGAACAACTCAAAGTTCTGAAACACCATACCGATGTGCGAGCGCAATTGATTCAAATTGGTTTTCGGATCGGTCAATGATGTGCCATTAACCACGATATCGCCCTTCTGAATCGGCTCCAGCGCATTCACCGTTTTAATCAAAGTGGATTTACCCGAGCCGGATGGGCCGCAGACCACCACCACTTCACCCTTTTGAATGGTGGCGGTGCAATCCGTCAACACCTGAAAATCGCCATACCATTTCGATACATTTTTAATTTCAATCATTATGTGAATCCTTTATTCTGTGCTCATCTTAGCGAACAATCGCAATTTTCTTTTGCAAACGTTTCACATAGCTCGAAAGCAAAAAGCAGATGATGAAATACACCACACCGACAAACAAATAAAATTCCGTCGGACGGTTATTAATCCCAGCCAGCGTACTGCCCGCACCCAAAAAGTCTTTGAAGCCGACCGCATAAACCAAAGTAATATCCTGAAACAAAATAATTGTTTGCGTCAGTAGCACCGGCAGCATATTACGCAACGCCTGTGGCAACACCACATTCGCCATCGTCTGCCCATAGCTCATACCGAGCGCATAGCTGGCATTCATCTGGCCTTTGGACACACTCTGAATACCCGCACGCATGATTTCAGAATAATACGCCGCTTCAAAAATCGCATAGGTAATCACCGCCGCATACAGCGCACCGAGCGGCGTCACATAATCCGCACCGGTAATCGCTGCCCACAATTTTGGCAACAGGAAGTAAAAAATCAGCAAGACTTGAACCAAAGGCAAGCCACGGAAAAAGTCCACATACAATTTCGCAAATGTCGATAAAAGCCGATTGGATGACAAGCGCATCATCGCCAAAGGCGTACCAATCAACATCCCACCGATCAAAGCCAATGCCGTCACCTGCAAAGTAAACCACAGCCCTTTGGACAGCAGGAACAGCGCCTCCGTGGTGAACAAAACCCCATAATCAAAATTCATCATTTTTTACCTCCCACGATCATGCCGGGGATCTGAATGCGGGATTCCATCCACATCATCAGCGCCTTAATGGCATAGGTAAAAAACAAATAAATAAAGGTCGTGATCGTCAAAATGACCGTATCCTGCGAGGTCAACTCAATCATGGTTTTGGTCTGCGCATAAAAATTCGCCACACTGACCACAAAGGCCACAGACGCATTTTTAAATAGATTCATCACTTCCGATGTCAAGGTTGGCCAAACAATGCGAAAGGCTTGCGGCAAAACGGTATAACGATAAATCTGCGCACGGCTCAAACCCAAGGCAAACCCTGCATTCCACTGCCCTTTAGAAACCGTCTGGATACCCGCACGCACCTGCTCAGACACACGCGCCGCATGATACAAGCCCAAACCCAAAATCCCCATCACCCACGGTGAAGCCGCAGCAATCTGCCGGTACCACAGGCCACTGACCTGCGCATTTGAATCGGCAGAAAACGTTGAAGGTAAAAAATTAGGAAAGACCAACAACCAGAAAAAGTACTGGATGACCAACGGTACATTGCGAAACAACTCAACATACGCATTGCCCAAACGCGATAACCATTTATTCGGTGTCGTGCGCACAACCCCCAATAGCGAGCCAAGCACCAAAGCCAACACCAAAGCACCGAGAAACACCACGAAATGCCACTTCAAACCCGTGAACATCATCTGTAGCCAAGTCACCTCCTCGGCACTCGCACTGTAACTGCGGGCGCCAACGGACTGACATACCGATTCAATCCAGCCGACTTTATCGACATACTCTGTGCTCGGTGAACAAAAAACGCCCCAATCCAATTGAGCCATTATCACCTCCGAAAAAACATGAAAAAATAAGACGCATCAAGTCATCAACCCCATGCGCCTTATTTCAAGAACACCACCACATCAAAAGGGGAAATTAGATCCCTTTGTCAGATGGTTCAGCCAAAGCTTTTTTCGTACCTTCGTTCATTGGCCAGTTCAGGTTGGTGGTTTTGCCACCGGTCAGAGGAATCGGCGATTGGAACCATTTTTTATAGGATTTTTCGACCGCGCCAGATTTGATCATAGCCAAAACCGCTTTGTCAGCGATTTTCTTCATTTCAGCATCGCCTTTGTTCAGCATGATGCCGTATGGCTCAGCCGACAACACAGGACCGACGATTTCGAAATCCGCAGGGTTTTTCGAGTTGGCAATCAAGCCCGCCAAAATATTATCGTCCATGAAGAACGCTACGGCAGAACCAGACTCAACTTGAGCAAATGAATCGGCATGGTCTTTACCAAACACATTGGTCACATTCACCTTAGCGGCTTGTTCACCTTGCTTGATGTATTTATCCGAAGTCGTACCTTGGGTCGTCACCACGGC
>CAZCDD010000092.1:0-6000 GCA_964497405.1 uncultured Hydromonas sp.
ACAATAAAACGCCACAAGGAAAAGCGAAAAATCGCCGAGTGGAAGTACTGGTTATTCAATAAGCAAGTGTGTATTTGACATGAATTTTTTACGACAACTCTTCTCGTTTTCCATGACCAAAGGGATGCTCTTTGTGGTGGTATCCATTTTGCTGGGCTTGGCTATTTGGTTCTTGGGTCCGATGCTGCATTTGGGTCAAGCGACCCCGCTTTTGGAAGCTGGAACGCGCATAGCCGCGATTTTGCTGATGTTGGCTTTGATGCTGTTTGTTTTTTTGCGTTGGCCTATTAGTATTCTGGGGGTGACCGCATTATGTCTTTTGATCTGGTTTGGTTCGCCCTTGGTCAAATTTGGGGATTCTTCGCCATTTGAGCCGATTTGGGTTCGTGTGCTGATTGTCGTGGTGATTGCGGCGGTTTTTCTTGCTTTATTGGTCAAATATTATTGGAATACGCTGATCAATAACCAAGATTTTGTACAAAAGTATCTCATGCCCAAAGAGGCGGAAGAAGGGGATGAGCAAATTCTCCCTGTGGCCACTGAGTTGGAACACAAGTTTCACCACGCTTTGGAGCAACTGAATGAGCTTAAAGTTAATAAGTCTTTGCTTCATAAACTACTGGCATGGAATCAGTATCGTTATGAGCTGCCATGGTATATGCTTTTGGGCGCTCAAGATTCAGGTAAAACCACGCTGGCGCTCAACTCAGGTTTGGCGTTCCCTCAGAACCCTCCGATTGATATTGATTATTTGGAAGGATTACCGGCTACAGTCGATTGTGACTGGTGGTTGTCTAACTCTGCGGTACTGATTGACCCATCCGGAAAGTTTGCGGCACAGGATGTTTTGAGCGAGCAACCGCTGAATGAATGGAAAACCTTATTGGGTTTGCTGCGTGAGCATCGTCCACGCACGCCGATCAATGGGGTTTTGCTGGCCCTGAGCGTTCAGGATTTGATCGAAACGGATATCGAGGATTTGCGTAAACATGCGGCGCGATTGCGCCTGCGTATGGATGAAATGCGCAAAAAAATGGAAATTTTGTTTCCCGTGTATTTGTTGGTGACCAAGACCGATACCATGCGTGGCTTCAATGAGTATTTTGCCGAACTCTCGATCCAAGGCAAAGAGCAGGTTTGGGGTTTCACACTGCCACATCAAGCACAAGGTAAAATTAATGCGGATCAGATAAAAACAGATATTCGAAGCGAATTGGGGGCGTTGACGCAGCAATTAGAGCATCATCTTAATCAACGTCTTAATGAAGAGTTGAGCTCAGAGCGGCGCGCGAAACTGTACGCTTTTGCGGATGAATTCCGCAGCCTTGAGCAGAAGATCGCGGTTTTTACTTCGCAACTGCTGGTCGAGTCGAAATTTGATGACACCCAGCAGCTTACGATGCTGCGTGGTGTTTATTTCACCAGCGCCGTGCAGACCGCGTTGAAAGATATTCTGGCCAATCGTCAGACCTTGGTTGAGCGATTGAAGAAACGCTTTTCTCGTGGTTTAGCAGTAGTCAATCCCGAAAACGACTGGGACAAGGCTTATTTACCTTCAGCCGTTTCAGAGGCGGAACAAACGTTCAGTAGCATTGATGAGTCAGCTGACGTGGGTGATGCTTTAGCACTTGCAGAGTCCGGGGACTCAACCTCAACTGCGATTTCGGCTCAGACAACCGCAAATGCGGTGGCTATGCCGAAGCCTCGACATCGATTATCTGGTGCCGAGCGGTATTTCCTACACCATTTATTCGGGCAATTGATTTTGTCTGAAGCGCATTTGGTTCGTCCGAACTTGCGTTGGGAGTATCAAAATCGTCTGAAGAAGATATTTGGTAATACCGTGATGGGCTTAGGGTTTATTGGCTTGCTGGTTGGGATGCTCAACAGCATGTATCACAATAAGAGTTATCTCAAATCTGTTGCAGATAAAACAACTGCCTTGGAACAAAAGATTGATCAATATCAAAGCAATCCTAATTCTGACCTGATCCCAGCTATATTGGATGCGAGTGAGACGCTTCCGCGTTACAGTACATTAAAGCTGGATGATCCAAGTTGGGATTATCGTTTTGGTTTATACACCGGTGCAGAGATTAAAGAAGTATCTGAGAAAACCTATCACCAGTTACAAGATAGTTTATTGCTACCCTATATCAATCAGCGTTTGGAAACCGTCATGGTGGATGGTTTGCGTGATAAAAACTCTGAAAAAGCTTATAACGCACTTCGGGTTTATCTGCTCCTACACGATGCGAAACGCTATGCAGAGGGCGGCAATGCCTCTGATGTGCGTGACTGGGTACACAAGGATGTCGATACGCATGATGTTGGTGCGGATTTTTCAGGCAATGCGGCTGTTGGCAGTCATATCAAAGCCATGTTTGATGGTAAACGCGCGATTCAAATAGACTCACGAGTGAACAGCGATCTGGTTGCACAAGTGCGTCTATTTTTAAATAGTTCGCCGCCGACACAACGCTTATATGACCGCGCCAAAGGCAGTATGCTGCAAGATGCGCCATCGGATATCAGTTTGCAAAGTATTTTGGGCGACAAAGCAGTGCAGATATTCGCGCTCAAAGATGGTAAAACCATTGATAAGGGTGTTTCGGGGATTTATACGGTTGAGGGCTACAAGCGTTATTTTGGCCTCAAATTGCTCGAATTTGTGAAGCGTGCGCAAAAAGACGACGCATGGGTTATGGGGCAGACGGATGGTGGTGCTTTGGCTGAGGCTCAAGAAACAGCCGAAGCTTTGGCCGAGCAATTCAATAGTCCGCAAATGCGCGAGATACGCAAGCTGTATTTGACTGAGTATGCGCGTGCTTGGCAGGACTTTGTCAATAATATCCAATTAGCGCCTGACACCAGTGGCGGCATGGGTGGTTTTGCGTATGAGCTCAATACCGCTAAAGCTTTAGTATCTGCCGATTCGCCGCTATCTAAACTGCTGCGTACCATCGTCAAAGAAACCAGTCCGACGGCCATTAATGCGCCAGTTCAAAATAACTCAACCAATGCGGTTGATAATAAAGTCACCGAACTACAAACCTCGGCGGCTGAGCTGCAAAAGAATGCTCAGGCTTTGGGCAAGCTGGCCGGAGTCAATGACCTCAAGTTGGAGCGCGAGTTGGTAGAAGCACCTTTTGCAGCTCTGCGTGAAATCGTCACGGGATCTCCTTATGTCGCAGGTGATCCAGCGGCTCAGATGGTCGGTACAAATAGTTCGCCGGTGGGTAAACTCAGTTTAGACAATGCCAATGCAATGATTGGCGAATACTACAATGCCTTGGTCACCATAGACAATGCCACCCGTACGGGCGCTGCGCCGGCTAATATTGAAACGTTCTCCAAACTCAAGCTGGAGGCGGATAAATACCCTGCTCCGGTGTCAAACATCCTCGCCACGCTGGGGCAAGGCGGTCAACGTAAACTCACACTCTTAACTGGCGAGGCGCTTAATCGCCAGTTTCAAGAGCAAGTCGGACAATTTTGCTGGCAAACCATGGCCGGGCGGTATCCATTTGACCGGAACAGCATGAATGAAGTTCTACCAGATGATTTTGCCAACCTATTTGGCCCGAATGGCCTGTATAACCAATTCTTCCAAAAGAATTTGGCCAGCATCGTTGAAACCAATGTGCGTCCTTGGCGTTACAAGCTTCAGGCAGATGGCTCACCTATGATGGGGCCGTCATTAGACTCGTTTGAACAAGCCACCCAAATTCGCCAACAATTTTTCAATGGTGGCGGTATGGATGGAGCGGCGGGTACCCGCATGAGTTTGCGCATGAATGTCGCCGTTACCACGATGGATCCAGACATTGCCCAGCTCATGATCAATATGGATGGCCAAGGGCAGCGCTACGCACATGGACCGGTTGTACCTCTGAGCTTCACTTGGCCGGGCGCGCGAGGGGGCACGGCGGCAGAGATACTGGCCGAATCACTCACAGGAGGTAATCTTCCTACAGTGGGAGCTACTGGACCTTGGGCACTGTTCAGACTCATAGACAAGGCCAAAGCACGCAGTGAAATCGCGGGTAATCGTTTGTCTGTGCGTTATGAGTTGGGTGGGCGTGCGGTGATGCTTGAGTTCTCCACTCAAGGTTCATCCAACCCGCTGACATCCAATATACTGCAAACATTTAATTGTCCCAGAGCACAGTCGTTAGCGTTACCATCCGTAGGATCTGTGGTCTCTTTGCCAGCTGCGCCGGCGGGCAAAATACCCGCAAGTGATTTGCCGATTAACCCCAAGACAGGTAAACCGCTGACGGTGAGCCCGTGAATGATGTACGAGAACCTATGTGGGCGGATCTGTTTTAATCAGTCAGCCCCTGAATGATAAAGGACTCCCCATGTTTTCCTCTCCCCGCACTCTGAGCGTTCATGGCGACTGTTTACCCCGCAGCCCGTTTGGCACGGACTACATGCTGGTGCACAGCTTGCGCGGGGACGAGCGCATTAATGACCTGTTTGCATACCAACTCATCCTTCGCGTGCGCGATGAGTACGGCAATCCAGCGGGCGGCTTCAAAGGCATGGACGGCTACATCAGTCAAGCCAGCGCAGAGGCGGGCGGTAGCCCCGGCTCCAACTGGGATCTATCCCAAGTCATCGGACAGACGCTGCGCATCGACATCCAATGCGATGGCAAGATCGATGCCGCCGACTTCATGGACAACACCTTTGGCTTAGACATCACCCGCTATGCAGGAGAACTCCTACCTGCCCGCAGTGGTGCATACACCCGCTACATCCACGCGCTTATTACACAAGCGCAATACAGTGGCAACGAAGGGCGCAGCGCCCTTTACACCCTCACACTGCGACCTTGGACATGGCTCATGAGCCAAACGCGCAACTACCGCATCTACCAAAACCAAACTCCGGTGCAAACCATACGCCAAGTCCTCGAAGCCTACGGCCACCCGTTTGAATTCCACTTAGAGCGCAACTACCCCAGTCTCGACTACCAAGTCCAATATGGCGAATCCGACTACGACTTCATGGCACGATTGGCACAAGAACACGGCATCAATCTACACTACCGCCATGACGAACAAGGACACCGCCTGATCCTATCGGACAGCCCTGCGATTCACACCGAGCAGCCCTCACCCGCCTACCAAACCCTCTACACCTACCCGCCGCAGCTCAAACTGCAAGAAGAATACCTACACACCGTCACACCGCGCGTGCGCCATACCGTGGGGCAAATCCACCTATCTGACTACCAGTTCAAAACCCCAGCCGCCGACATCAGCGCACGGACGCAGAACCCGCGGGAAGGCGAATGGAATCAGCTCGAAGTGTACGAATGGCAACAGGGCGACTATGCCGAACCGGATCAAGGCCAAGACAAAGTCCAGCGCATCCAGCAAACCCACCGCCAGCATGGCTACCGCGCGCGTGCACAGGGTGATACGCGCGGCGTACAGGTCGGCTACCGCTTCACCCTCGCCAACCACCCGAACGAAGACAGCAACATCGACTGGCTCGTACTCGGGCAGCGCATCGACGTACGCGAAACCGCACCGGAGAGTAATGCCCAGCACTTCATCTTTAAAAGCGATTTACTGCTCGCGCCCGCTTCAGAGCCGCTCGTGCCTGACCGTACCCTAGCCAAACCACGGGCGCTCAGCCAAACCGCCACCGTGGTCGGCCCCGCCAAACAAGAAGTCTGGACCGATGCCTACGGCCGCGTCAAAGTCAAATTCCACTGGCATCGTGACGACCCCGCGAATGAAACCAGCACCTGCTGGCTGCGCACCAGCCAGCTCTGGGCAGGGCAGGAGTACGGCAGTAGCCACATCCCGCGCATCGGCCACGAAGTCATCGTGCAGTTCATCAACGCCGATCCTGATCTACCCATCATCACCGGACGACTGAGCAACCCCACTCAAATGCCGCCGTGGCAGCTACCGAGCCAACACGCGCTGTCCGGGTTTCGCAGCAAAGAGATCCACGGTACGCAGTACAACAAACTGATCT
>CAZCDD010000093.1:0-5977 GCA_964497405.1 uncultured Hydromonas sp.
AACGTCTCGGCAAAGAACGGCTTAAAAGAGTGAGAAGACGTAGACAGCTTGCTACGTTTATTATTTCAATGGCTGTTATTGTGCTGGGCATTACTGCGTACAGACTTATACAACCTGCATCTGCAGAAGATCAGAACAAGTACGAGTTCGAGGTGGATGGACAGAAGGAAACATATACCAATCTGGGGAAGCTTAAAAATCCTCCGGTGGTGAAGCTTGAAGGTGATCAGCCTGAAGTAGAATGGGATGGAAAGACATTTAATTATAAGGTTGATATGTCTTTCGCCATAGGCGAGGGTGAGTTCAAGGATGAAAGCGGAAATATAATTAAGAATTATTATATGACTTATGGACAGGATATATCTATTCCTGATGCGGTTTGTGATGGCTGGCATTCATATACAGACGAAAGCGGCAATAAGTTTTGTAATTATCGCTTTATAAAAAACAATGATGGTACATTTTCTGTATTGATTAAATTTGCTGATGATTACATACAAAGCAACACTACTGAAATTAAAGGTGGTGCGACATTTGGCGCAAGTGGCTATAGTGAAGTTAAGGACAATGGTGATGTTGTTGTTAAGATAGGCGGAGATGCTACATTAGATATAAGCAAGGAATATATCCATTGGGATAAGAACCACAGCGCTAATTATGATATTACCGTTAAAAAGTCAAATACAACAGATAATACGCTTAAGAAAGATGACAATGGCAAATATGCTGAGTATGTTGTTGATGTTTCATCTGAAAAAGGTACACCGGATGTTATTACTTTAAATGATGTGTTGGAGGCCGGCAAAATGTCTGTTGATACATCAAAGTTTACTTACACAATAACTAAAAACGGACAGCAGGTTGGTGGTGAATATACTGCTAATGTTACGGCTTCTTCGAATAATGACAATAATAATCATAAATATAATCTTACAGCAACGCTGCCTAAGCTTAATGCCGGTGAAAGCTGCCAGATAAAATACAAGTATTATTATGACACATCTCTTTGCGATAGTGGAAATGAGTCACAGGCGTCTAACAAGGTTACCGGTGAATCAATAAATAAAAAGTCTAATGAAAAGGTTATTGATACATCAAGCAGTGTTATTAAATACACGAGAGATGATCTTGATAAAACAGGTGCATACGACTCAGACAGTCAGACTGTCAAGTGGACAATCACTGTTAATAAAGAAAGAAATGATATTGTTGGGGCTGTACTGACAGATAACTGCCTTAAGGATGCAAAGAATTTTAAAATAAGCTCTGAACAGGATACCGACTGTAAAGGTGCTGAAATCCAAAAGGACAAAGAAGGCAAGATTAGCGGTATTAACTTTGTGGCTATAGATAATAAAAATGACAGTACATATGTTATTACATATGAAACATCTGTCACACCACAAAGCTATGACCAGCCTGTTAATAATCAGGTTAATTTCAATAACAAAGAGATATCGTTTAGCAAATGGGCCGGAGTAAATGTTCCGGGAACTCATAGAGATGTAAAAGTTACAAAGAACTTGACTGCCCATAATGAAGAGACTGAGAATAACAGGTATGAGCTCAGTTGGGAATCGACATTTACCATTCCTTCAACCGGAGCGGATGCAGGGGCTTGGTTTGTTGATGAACTGACAAATAATACTTCAGACAATACGGCTCATTATATGACTTATCAGCAGGTTAAAGATGTATTTGATAAGGCAAAAAACATTTTTGGCGATACGATATATAATTTTAAAGTAAAATCCGGCGATCATGAGTATGATTTTTATTCTCTTAATAGCGAAACGGATGCTAAGTTTACCAGATTTTCGTTTGAGTTTAAAGATAAGTTTGTACCTTCTAATAGCAATAAAGATGGTTATAAAGTAACTTTAAAATATAAATCATATGCAGACTATTCAGCAGGTGGCGAACTCGAGTTTAAGAACAACGTAAATTTCTGGAATGTTAATGCAAATGACTCTTTTAAAACGACAAAAGATATTAAATCATCAATTGTTAAGAGTGATGGAAATAACAATACAGCAGATACATATGTAAAGACCACTGATTCAGGATATGACGGAACGCTCACATGGATTGTAATGGTTACAATGGATAAAAATGCAACCAAATATACAATCACTGATAATATGCCGGAGGGCATCAGCGTACAAAATGTTACTGTAAAGTTAAAATACAATAATTCAGACCAAGGTTTTACATACCCTACATTGGATGGCAAGAGCTATAAAGTAGAAAATTTAAATGGCAAAAATTACTATTCTGAGGGAATTAATACTTCATGTAAAAAAGATACAAGCAATGGTCGTGAGGTAATAACTACAACTGTAGAAAAGCCAAAAGATGCAGAGGTTCGTGGCTGGGGAGAAGGTTCTAAAATTTTCCTTGTTTACAAATGTAAGGCTGATAGTGCTGAAACCCTGGAGGCAGGAAAGGAGCTTGTGTACAAGAATACAGCTTCTGCTAAATCGGACAATAATGATAAGATTGGTGAATCTAGCCAGACACAGATAATATCAAAACCAAAGCAGGATAATGAAAATATTCCGGATTCAGGAGATAAAGTTATAAGCAAAAACGGAAGCTGGAATGATGATGAACATAAGTTGAATTATACTGTTCTTATAAATCCGGAGGGCAAGACATATCTGGATGGTGGTAGGCCATTAAATTTAAAAGATGTTTTGTCGTACAAAAAAATAACTTATGAAAATGCTAGGGTAAGCTGGCAGGTGGATTTGATGCCTGGTACAGTTAAGTTCAGAGAGGCTATCAAGCAGGACGATGGAACATACAAACCTGGTGAGGTGATATCTGACTGTAAATGGACATATGATTCACAGGAAGCATCAAATGAATGGGAGTATTCAAGCAAAACAATAAATGCTATTGTCCCTGATGGAAAAGCTATAATGTTGACATACACTTATAGTGTAAAGGGTGATTTGCTACAGGAGTATAATGATTCAAAACCTAAATTTAATGTATCTAATGCCGTTTCACTGGAAGGTGTTGATAATAGTAAAACAGATATTAACACTCAATTAGAGTACACTAAATCTTATTCTTCGTTTTATGTATATAAGAATAATTCGTTTATTCTTTATAAGACAGAAGAGGGAAATAACGGAAAGTTATTGCCGAATGCAGAGTTTGATGTTTACAAATATGATCCAAACAGTACAGATACTACGAAAACACCAGAAGGATATGTCTATGTTAATAAATATGTTACCGATGATAAAGGTAAGATAGAGATTGTCTTTAATAAAAATTCAATGACATATAACACACAGTATTATGTTGTTGAGACAAAGGCTCCTAGTGGCTATGTTCTTCCAGAAGAACCGGAAAAAACATATTTCTACTTTAGTTCGCTGGATAAAGATAAATATCCTGTGGCAGCTCCAAATAACAGCTTAACAGGAAAATGTCTGGCAAACAATTATGATATAGTATATATCGGTGATGAGACTATTCCAACAACAGAAATTTCTGTTGAAAAAAATTGGGTTGATTCCAATAACAAACCTATAAATAAGACAGATGGAAGTATTTATTTACAGTTACATCGGGTGGATTCATCAGGAAATGATGATAAATACGGTGATACCGTAGAAGTGACACCGGATAAAGATGGAAACTGGTCTTATAAATTCAAAGACCTTCCTACGAAAAAGACAGATAATATAGGTCATATAACAGGCGAAACCTATAAGTATTATGTTACAGAGGTTGGAATAAATCAGAACAACAGTATGTCAGGCTATGATGTTTCTTATGTATTTAAGAATACAGATGGAACAGTGATTAACAGAACTGATGCCAATGTGGCACCGGGAAAGAATATGGCTGTTGACTCAGGTACTATTGAGATTACAAATAAGCTCAATGAGTATAAGCTTCCTGAAACAGGTGGAAGCGGTAACAGATGGTTGTATATGTTAAGTGGAGTTGTGCTTATTGCGATAGCTACAATAACACTTTTCTATAAAAAACAAAAAGTATTATAAAAAAAGGAGAATGCGAAATGAAAACAATCAAACGAAGCATTGCATTAGTGCTTGCTATGATTCTTACACTTGCAATGAGTGTAACTGTATTTGCAGCACCAAACGCAGATCAAAACACATTCAGTCTTACACTTAACAAGGCTGTCAAAGGACACACTTATGAGGCTTATCAGATTTTATCTGGTGATTTATCAGCAGATAAAGCAACTCTTTCTAACATAAAGTGGGGAGAGGGCATTACAGAAGCAGGACAGACTGCTCTCGGCGGTGATGCTGCTAGTTATGCTGAAAAACTCGGTGGTTTTGGTAACAACTCTTCAGAGCTTAAAGAGCAGGCGCAGATTATTGGTGCAAACTTAGCATCAGCATCAGGCTCAGTTACAGTAACAGATCCGGATGCAAAGAATGTAATCAGCAACCTTAAGCCAGGTTACTACCTTATCAAAGATCAGGATAATTCTTTACAGGGTCAGGAATCTTACACAGAGTTCATTCTTCATATTACAGATGATGTAGTTGCAAATGTAAAGGCAGATGTTCCTTCTGTAGAGAAGAAGGTTAAGGATACAAACGACACAACAGGCGTGACAACAGATTGGCAGGATTCAGCCGATTACGATATCGGAGATGATGTTCCATTCCAGCTCACAGCTACATTAGCAAACAACATTGAAAGCTACAAGGCATACTCTCTCGAGTTTGATGATACTCTTTCAAAAGGACTTGACTACAACAATGATGCAGTAATTAAATTAGGTGAGAAGGATGTTACAGATTATTTCACACCTAGCTATGATGCAACAGCTAAGACACTTACATTTACATGTGACAATATCTTAGCATTTGGCGCTAAAAACTCAGATCAGATTGTTGTTGAGTATACAGCAAAGCTTAACGAGAATGCGGTAATCGGCGCAGCCGGAAACCCAAATAAAGTTAGTCTTAAGTTCTCTAACAACCCTAACAATGGTGGTGAGGGAGACAGAGGTACGACTCCTGAAGACAAGGTTATCGTATTTACTTACAAGTTAACTGTAAACAAGGTTGACAAAGATAATAAGCCACTTACAGGTGCAGAGTTCTCACTTTTCAAGAAAGTAAAGGTTGACGGACAAGAGGAGCTTAAGCTTGTAGAGGTTAAGAAGATTCTTTCTACTAATACAGAGGGAACAGTATTCGGATTCACAGGCTTAGATGATGGTACATACGTATTACGCGAGACAAAGACACCTGACGGATACAACTCAATCGAGGATCAGACATTTACAATTTCTGCAAAGCATGACGAGTCTAGTGATAATCCAACGCTTACAGATCTTACAGGAGATGTAGCATCTGGTTCAATTATTGATTTAGGTGTTAAGCTTGATAAGGGTGAGTTATCTACAAATGTAGTAAACAACAAGGGTTCAGTTCTTCCTTCAACTGGTGGTGCCGGACGTGTAGCAATCTACGTAATTGGTGCTATCTTAGTTATCGGTGGTGGAATTGTTCTTGTAACAAAGAAGCGTGTTAGATAATTAATATCTGACTGGCACTATTTAGTTTTAAATATTATGCTGCCACAGGTTATAAATCTGTGGCAGCTATAATAGATTTTATTTAGAGTTTATGTAACAGTAAGGAGAGCACTATGAAAAGACGTTTATCTACTATTCTTTTTGGCGTAGTGTTTATCGCAGGGTTGTCCTTACTGCTATATCCGACAGTAAGTGATTATTGGAATTCATTTCATCAGTCCAGAGCCATTGCAAGCTACGTTGATGCGGTAGACAACACGGATGAGCAAAAGCTTGATGAGATGCGAAAAGCTGCACAGGCATATAATGAGAAGCTTTTAAGTAAGCAGGATCGTTATGAAATGTCAGATCAGGATAAAGCAGAGTATGAAAGTCTTCTTGATGTATCTGGCACAGGAGTCATGGGCTATGTTGAGATTCCGTCCATCAATG
>CAZCDD010000094.1:0-5927 GCA_964497405.1 uncultured Hydromonas sp.
TCGATGAAATGGTGTTGGTATGTGGTTAGTACTGACAAAGCAATCAACATTAACCACACGAACCAAAGCGGTTGTATAGCCTTGGGCAGCTTAAAATAGTAAAAATGTCCCAGTATCATAAGCAAGATGATATGCAATGAGGGTGCTTGGTTGTACGGTTGATCAAACCCCGCTAGGGCATGGAACAAAGCACCAGAAATCCCTTGGGATTCTGGCCTAGGCCATGAAAACTGTAGTGGAAATAATATAAAACATGAGATGGCAATGGCTTGGGCAAGTAAAAGCTGCTTGAGTAATCCATGCAACTCAGCTCGATCACGACATATAAACACAGAGGCCGCGTAAAACAGATTGAGAGACCAGTAAGGCACGATGGTCCATGCTACAAAAGGGATCGAGTATTCCCAAGTAAATGCGATTTCGGGTAAAGGTATATGTCGAGCGGCAAGCTGGTTGGCAAAGCCATAGGAAGAATAGAAGATCACCCCCATCATGAGCAGACACAATGCGGCATACCATTTAAGTGGTAGCTTCACTACCCAACTTGTCAGCCGGACATCGTTTGAATTGGGTCTATGCATTGCTAGGCACTCGCTTGCCGGTTACACTTTAATGGCCAATGAAACGGTAAAGATGCCATCTTCATCAATCAACTGCTTGATTTTTTTAAATCCAGCTTTTTCAATAAGTTGATCCATTTCCTGTTGGGTGCGGCGACGCATGACCCATGCTTGACCTTGTCGATGGCTGGTCAAACAGCGTGCGATCATTTCCAACTGCGGATGCCAAGGCTGCCCAGTGTAAATGAGATAATGACCTGATTCGATACTATCGCCCAAACCCAACAACGATTGCATTACGGTGTGGTTATTGGGGAATAACTCGTGTAGGCCAGAAACGATTCCAAGCGTCGGGGCTGGCTTTAAGTCTGCATAATTTTGTCGATCAAAAGCGTCTGCTTGAGAAAAACTAGCGATATTGGATAATCCTCGCTCAGCGATCAGGGCAGAGCCCGCTTGTACATTGTGTTCGCTGTAATCTCGAAGTTGAATGCTATCGGGCAGATCCGCGCTGGTCAGTGCATCTAAGATATATCGCCCATGACCTGCGGCAATGTCCAAAACATGTATGGGTTGATTATTCGCACGTAGCCTCGTCATGGCGTCCTGAATCAGTTGCTGCAAGTGAACTTTTCGCTGCCGAATACCTCGCCATCCAATAGCCTGTAAATAGTATTTATCAATCATTTTGCTCAAACCATTGGTTCCTTCTGGGCTGTTTTGATATACGTAATCTAAAGTACTACCCGAATCAAATCCTGTTTCTTGCCCCAGTTTTAAACCGGTTGACCATTTAGCACCCACATGAATTGAGGCTTTTTGCATGGCCCAATAAGCACCTCTGGGTGTCCATACAGACAGAGGTGTGGCCAATTCATCTGATTCTATCCGTGTCGCGCCATAGATATCGGCTTGCGTGCAATCAATCGTATTGACTGGTTCATCAAAACGTTCGCGGATGAATCGCTTGACCTCAGACAGGGCGATTGCACGGTTTTGTTCACCTAAAGTATCGTGATAAAAACCATCAAAAACATGACGCTCCTTAATACGGCTGCCCAAATGATTGAAAAAACGATGTTGAGGCTCATGATGAACGACCCAATCATCTCCTGAGATCAGCATTTGAATCGGCGTTGTAATAGCGGCAGCATCCGCAACTACTCGATCAGCGGCATCGTATAGCCCCAATAAAATACGGACAGAGATTGCACGCGCAATCAAAGGGTCGTTATTGTAGGACTCAATTCGAGTGCTATCGTGGGTCAAATAATGAGCTTTGACATAACTTTTGACAAAGAAATTACCTCGGAGCTTTTGCATCAGTTTTAAGCCGCTACGTGCAAAAGGCACGTACAATTTGACTTTAAACGCGGGAGATGCGAGTACAGCGCAACGAACTTTGGGTGCATAATCATGTAGCCAAGTACTGACCAAGACAGCGCCTACGCTTTGCGCGATAACGGCAATATTCTCGATATTGATCTGATATTGAGTCTGGATATGGTCAACAAATGATTGAATATCCGAAACCGAGGTAGCCAAGCTTGGACTGTCGCCTCGCGCTCCCGGGCTGTGTCCATGACCTCTTGCATCCCACGCAAAATAGGAAAAATCGTCCAGCCCCAACTCATCGGCAACAAACATCATCCGCGCAGAATGTTCATGACCGCGATGAAACAATATAATGGCTTTGTCTGTAGCGCCTGAGCGAGCTGGGCGGTAACGATAAAACAGCTCAACGCCATCTTGGGTTGTGAATGTATTCTGGATTTCTGTCATCTCTGTCTCTTATCAAATTTTTATTTAAATTTCTTGCAAACCAGCGCGGATACGCCGAATGATGGTCCAAGTAATTAGCACAATAACACACCACATCAACCAGTGAAAAATTGTACTATATTGCGTCAAGAAACTTGTGGTTCCAACCAGTAAGCCGAGTAAGCCAAACACAAAAGCGCGGTCACTTTTGCCCATGGGGCCATCATAACGTCGACTTTTACCAATGACTTGCCCGAGAATGCCTACCATTTCGCTTAAGACGGACAGCCAAATCACCAAGGCAATTTGCATGGTGGAAAAAGGAGAAATCCAAACAAATGGCAAATATAAAGCAGCATCCGAAACCACGTCAGTCACTTCATTTAAATATGCGCCTAAACGTGATTTTTGCTTAAAGTCGCGCGCCAGCATACCGTCAATGGCATTTAAAGCCATTCGAAAAAACATCCAAATAGGCATGAGGACGAATAACACCGAAGCAGCTTGTAGAGCATATAAGCTTAAACCCAATAAAATGGAGCAGACACAGGCAAAGAGGGTCACTTGATTAGCCGTCACTCCAGACTTAAATAAATATTGAGTCAAGGGGCGCAATGTGTTTTGAAACTTAGGTTTTAGGTTGTAAATACTCATAAAGAACGCGATGTGATTTTTCCTCACATTATTTTACACTTTTTGATTTCGATTGCCTTAATAAAACGCCCTGCTCATCAGCAGGGCGTTTTATTGGGTTGGATGGATTAAGGTGCCTCAAAGAACACATACGAGGTCGAGTAATCGCTGATCTCAAAATACACCCGACGCTCACCGGGGTCTACCTTGCCATTCAGATTCAGATCAATCACGCCGTAACCGTAGCGATACGAGCGCGCGCTGCCATCGCTGGTGCCCATTGCGGTGGACATCTTATCGATATTCATAAAGCGTTTGACCAAGGTATTGCCCGCATAGACTTCCAGCACTCCATTGGTTCCGGTCCAGTTTTGGATGCTGCGGCCGATTTGATTTTGGGTCTCCTGCGTACAAGCAGTAGCCAGTGCCAGCGGAACAGCCAATACCGCCACCCATTTGAATAAAGTTTGCATTTTTCGCTCCTACGGCGTTTAATTCAGACTCACGAGGATATCCTCACGCAGCCATTATAGTGCAAAGCCCAATGAATTTTTGATGAAAGGTCGTTTTATGCCCCACTTAACCTTGATTGGCTCTTTGACCAGCCCGTATGTGCGCAAAATTCGCATCCTGTTGGCGGAAAAACAATTGTCCTACGAATGGATTTTAGACGATGTCTGGGGACAAAATCCGCAGGTCAAGGCGCACAATCCGCTCGGTCAAGTGCCGTGCCTGTTGGTCGATCACAAGGATGTGGTCATTGACTCACGCGTCATTGCCGAGTATCTGGAGCTGCTCGCGCCCCAACATCTGCCCACTGAGCCCGTGCAGCGCATCGAAGCGCTCAAATGGGCTGCGCTGACCGATGGCTTGATGGATGCAGCCGCGAAATACCGTGTGGAGCAACTGCGTCCAGAGGCATTGCAGTGGCCAAAGTGGCTTGAACGCCAACGAGACAAAATACACGCGGGACTCAGCCAAATTGAAACCCAGCTCGCCGCGCACTCATGGCTGGCGAACGACACTTACAGCGTTGCCGATGTGGGCTTGATGTGTGTGCTCAACTTCCTTGATTTTCGCCAGCCGGATTACGCATGGCGTGAAGCGTTTCCGCACCTCGCGCGTTGGGAGCAGAAATTGATGGAACAACCCGCTTACGCCGAAACACTGCCGCGATAAAATCGCAATGCCGCGATCGCAGCCGCAACACCTTGTTGTTGGCTACACCACACAGTTTCAGGGCTTTTGCGGGAAAAAGCCCTGAAGAAATCCGACAAAAATAGTACAATAATACTTTCATTTATTTCTGTCTTGAATAAAAATATGTCGAATATTTATTACGAAAAAGTCACCAGCGTACACCACTGGAATGACACGCTGTTCAGCTTCACCTGCACCCGCGATCCAGGCTTGCGTTTTATCAATGGTCAATTTGTCATGATCGGTCTGGAAGTTGATGGCCGCCCGTTGATGCGCGCCTACTCCATCGTCAGCCCGAACTACGAAGAGCAACTGGAATTTTATTCGATCAAGGTGCAAGACGGCCCTCTGACCTCTCGCCTGCAACACTTGAAAGTCGGCGACGAAGTACTGGTCAGCAAAAAAGCCACGGGGACTTTGGTTCAAGACAACTTACTGCCAGGCAAAAACCTGTATTTGTTCTCCACCGGTACCGGCTTGGCGCCCTTCATGTCCATCATCCGCGATCCGGATGTGTATGACCGCTATGAAAAAATCATCCTGATTCACGGCGTGCGCTATGTGAGCGAGCTGGGCTACCACGAATACATCTTGAATGAATTGCCAAACAACGAATACTTCGGCGATGTGGTCAAAGAGAAACTGATTTACTACCCGACCGTGACACGCGAGCCGTTCTACAATCAAGGCCGTTTGACCGATCTGATCATCAGTGGCAAGCTGACCGACGATATCGGTATGCCTCGTCTGAACCGCGAAACCGATCGTGTGTTGATTTGTGGCTCCCCATCGATGTTGCAAAGCTGCTGCGATATGCTCGATGGTATGGGCTTCACCGAATCACCACGCATGGGCGAGCCGGGCGACTACGCGATTGAGCGTGCGTTTGTGGAAAAATAAATCTCTCGCTTTGTGGGAAAACAACAAAAAAGCCGTCACATTCATGACGGCTTTTTTTATCGCTTACTGTTCGCGACATCAAGGGCGATCCATCATTAATTCACGCACCTTTGACTCGTCCAAATCCTGCACCAACGCCCCCAAACGCAAGCGGCTCAGGACGTATTGCTCTTTCGCCGCTTCCAGATTCAGGCGCACCTGCGTGTTTTGGTTGTGCGCGTTGAGTACGTCCAGTACGGTGCGATGGCCGACCTCTTGACCGGTTTTGGTGGCATCCAGACGCGCTTCACTTGCCTTGAGTGCGGCACTGAGTGCGGCGACTTGCATCTCGGCGGTTTTCGCACCCAGCCATGCGGCGTTGACATTCTGTGCGACGGTTTCCTGCGTGCGTTGTAGCTCCATCTGCGCTTTGTTTAATGCGGCTTGCGATTCTTTGTACTTCGCGCTGTTGTAACCGCCGGTGTACAGCGGCACGGTCACTTGCACGCCGATCATGCTGTTATTTTGTTGGTTTTTGGCCGCGCCGTAATCGCCGTCACCGCTCAATTTTTGTCGACCAATTTGCCCAACCAAATCCACTGAGGTGGATGCGCCGAGTGTATATTCCTGCACTTTGGCGTGCGCGGTTTGCACGGACAAGGCTTGCATGTGCAGCTCGATGTTGTTGTGTTGGGCTTTTGCCAGCCACACCGCGACCGGCTCTAATTTCGGTAAAGGGTTGCGCAAGCGCACGGCATTCGGTAGGCTGGCCGGCACATGGCCGATGGCGTCGTGCAGGCGTTGCAATTTGATCTGTAAATCGCTTTGCGCGCCGTAATGGGCGGCTTGAATTTCCGCGAGCTGCGCTTGTGCTTCGTACACTTCGGTGATCGG
>CAZCDD010000095.1:0-5916 GCA_964497405.1 uncultured Hydromonas sp.
TTAGCGTGTTGGGTGATATGGTCAAAGCGGTTGGCGGGGAACGTGTGCAGGTGGATAGTTTGGTCGGTACGGATCAGGATTCGCATGTGTATCAACCGACCCCGCAGGATGCTCAAAAAATTGGCCGCGCACAGGTATTTGTGGTGAATGGTTTGGGGTTTGAGGGCTGGTTGGAGCGTTTGGAAAAAAATGCAGGTATGAGCGGCGTTAAAGTTGTGGCAACGGCAGGTCTGCCCGCTTTGACTGGGCCGCAGCATGGTGAAGAAGGGCATGACCATGAACAAGACCATCAGGCCAATGGCATGGACCCGCATGCTTGGCAAGATCCGGCCTTGGTCGCGAAATATTATGTGCCCAACATCATCCAAGGACTGAGCCAAGCCGATCCCGCGGGTGCGACCTACTACCAGCAGCATGGTCAGGCGTATATCAATCAACTGAACCAATTGAGCATCCAGATTCAGCAGATTTTGGGACGCTTTCCGCGTGAACAACGCAAGGTGGTGGTGGCGCATCGCTCCTTTGAGTACTTTGGTAAAGCCTTCGGGGTGGATTTCTACTCAGTTCAGGGCATCAGTACCGACAGCCAGCCATCGGCCAAGCAAGTGGCTCAATTGATTAACCTAATCCAAACGCAAAAAATTCACGCTCTGTATGCCGAGAATATCAGCGATCCAAAGATGATTCAGCAAATCTCAGCAGAAACCGGTGTGCGCATGGGCAACAAACTGTATTCCGAAAATCTCTCAGAAGAAAATGGCTATGCGCCCACTTATCTGCGCATGATGCAATATAATGCAGATCAGATCGCTGCCGGAGTCCGATAGTGTGTGACGCAAATAGGCAATGACAATAGGCGACGTGACAGGAGACAAGGTGGTGGGGTGATCCGATTGAATCAAACGGTCATCCTATTGATACCTCTGATCGTTATGATTGAGGTCTTGATCAACCCTAAAGGGAGAAATATCGTGAAACAAACATGGCTCATGAGTACTATGGCGGGTTTATTGTGTGTGGGTTTGGCCGCATGCTCCAAACCAGCGGAAAAACCGGCTACACCAGTAGCGCCAGCGCCCACTACGGCACCGGCGACCACGGCACCTGCAGCACCGGCAGCAAATGGTGTTGCGCCAACTGCGCCTGCTGCGCCAGCGGCCGCGGCCAATAATGGCCCGATCAGCCGATTCAAAGCCAATGGCTCTTCGCCTGCTTGGGAAGCAACCATTGATGGCGACAGCGTGACATTTGAAGTACCTGAAACCACAACGCCAGATGGTAAGAAACGCACGATCAAAGTGGAACGTTCTGCTTATGCCAAAGGCGCGAACTACAATGGTAAAGATGGTAATGTGCCATTTAGCTTGGACATTAACGGCAAAGAGTGCGTGAAAACCGGTGCCAAACGTGAATTCACCGCTACCTTGGCCTATGGTAAGAGCGTTTATAAAGGCTGTGCGGATGCCTTGAAATAAAACAGATCAGGCAAGGTGAGGCTTCATACGCGTCACCAATGATCGAATGCCACCATGATGCAAAAAATCATTTGCAGGCAAGGTGGCATTTTTTATGGCTAAAAAGTAGCGCTTTTACCAATAATTGCAATCAGGCATGATGCAAACCCAATGTTTTTGGGCTCACTGCTCGTGATAGCGTCGCGTTGGCAAACCTGCGACCTCAAGTTGCAATTTCAAAATACAACCATTGGCAGGGTAATCACTGAGTTCTGCCGCAGGGCGATCCCCCGTAGTGGTGATAATCAAAGTTTTGAGATCTGCGCCGCCAAAGCACGGCATGGTCGGGCATTTTGCAGGCAAAGGGATTTTTTGCAAGAGGCGACCATCCGGTGCGGTTTGCATGATTTGCCCACCTTCAAACAGCGCGCCCCAGTAATTTCCTGCCGAATCGACCACAGCGCCATCTGGCCGACCTTGATAGGGTTCGCTGCTATTGGCCACACCGCGCGTATCGTGCATCTGGATAAACACTTGGCGCTTGCTCAATGCCTCTTCCACGGGCATTTCTGCTGAGAAATCATAGCGAAAAACACTGTGTGCCTGTGTATCGGCGTGATACAGCGTTTGCCCATCGGGTGATATGGCCCAGCCATTGGCGGTGGTTACACCCCAGTCCTGCCACGGCTTGAGCCTTGCGTGCTCCCCCAAGACGGCTTTGAGCTCGCCGCGCTCCAGACAATACAAACCGGCTCCTGCATGGGTTTTGGGGGCAAACAGTGAGCCAATCCACCAGCGCCCGAGTGCGTCCACACCGCCATCATTAAAGCGAGTGGTGGCGGTGTCGTAAGGAGCGGCAATCCAAATCTCAGGATCGATAGCGCCGACGGGCGTATCCGGCTGAAATCGAGCGATTCCGGCACGCAGCGCGATCAGTAATTCGCCTGAGTCGGTCAATGCAATCGCACCCGGATCGTAGGCCGATTGGTTGGGTAATTGCCACACATCATGTGTGCCATCGCCTTCACTGTGGCGGTGGATTTGACGCTGAGGAATATCAATCCAAAACCAGCATTGTCGTTGATCATCCCACAGCGGTGACTCAGCCAAACCGGCGCGTTCGCCATCCTGACTGCCGTATAAAATCTCGATCTTCATGGGCGAGGGCTTTATTGAGCGGCTTGGGCAGCCAAATAGGCTTCGCGCGCGAGTTGCTCAATGCCGGCAAAATCGCCAGCGGCGAGTTTATCCACCGGCGCAATCCAAGTTCCGCCCAGTGCTGCGACATTCGGCTGAGCCACATAGTCGGCGACTTTATCCAGACGAATACCACCCGTTGGCATGAAGTGAATGTGCGGCAATGGCGAAGCGAGTGATTTGATCATATTCAAACCGCCGACGACTTCGGCAGGGAATAGTTTGACCACTTTAAAGCCCGCATCGGCCAAGGTAACCGCTTCGGATGGTGTGGCGCAGCCCGGAATGAATTCCCAGCCGGATTCGACAATGGCTTTGAGCAAGCTCGGCGAAGTGCCGGGGCTGACGCCAAATTCGGCGCCGGCCTCGCGTGCAGCTTGTAGCGTGGCTTCATTCACCACAGTACCTGCACCGATCACCATATCGGGGCAAGTCTCACGCATGGCGCGAATCACGTCCAATGCAGCAGGGGTGCGCAGGGTGACTTCGACCACCGTCAGGCCGCCATTTTGTAGGGCGCGCGCCAGTGGGGCGGCATGTGCT
This sequence comes from uncultured Hydromonas sp., assembly GCA_964497405.1. Lineage (GTDB taxonomy): Bacteria > Pseudomonadota > Gammaproteobacteria > Burkholderiales > Burkholderiaceae > CTSOIL-112. The sequence goes on from CAZCDD010000095.1 coordinate 3,195, forward strand.
ACATCGTTCACCACAACCACGGGAACGATTTTGCATACGGAGAGGGCGTTGTGTAGTTTGCTCATGAGTATCCTTTTATTCAATGGTCAAGAGGGTGGCTTGATGGGTTCAACCCAGCCTCAGCACAGTACATCATCTTCGATCAGCCAAGTCGCGCCCAGCTCGGCACGACCGACATTGCGGCGGGCGACGCCAAACATATCCAGCCAGTATTCGGTCACTTCTGCGGGTTTGACCGCTTGTGGGCGGGCGGCGAGTTCGGCTTCATCGACTTCCAATTGCAACACGCCGTTTTCAGAGTCCAGCGTGATCCAGTCGCCATCGTGCACTTTGCCAATCAGGCCGCCGGCCAAGGCTTCGGGCGATACGTGGATGGCCGCCGGTACTTTGCCTGATGCACCGGACATACGGCCATCGGTCACCAGGGCGATTTTCTGTCCGCGATCTTGCAGCACGCCCAATGCCGGCGTGAGTTTATGCAATTCGGGCATACCATTGGATTTTGGCCCTTGGAAGCGCACCACGGCGATGAAATCTTGGCCATCGAGCTTGCCGGCATCGAATGCAGCTTGCAGTTCGGCTTGTGATTCAAATACTTTCGCCGGCGCCCGCACCACGCGATGCTCGTTTTTGACCGCTGAGGTTTTGATGACCGAGTTACCCAGATTGCCTTGCAGCAGTTTCAAGCCGCCATCGGGCGAGAATGCTTCGGCGAACGGACGCACGATATTTTTATCTAAACTGCGCACAACGCCAACGCGCCATTTGAGCGTGTCGCCTTCGAGATACGGCTCTTGGGTATAGGGCGCCAAGCCTTTGCCCATTTGATTGGATACCACGGTGTCCACGTCGTCATGCAGCAGACCAGCGCGGTTGAGCTGACCGATGACATAGCCCAAACCACCGGCGGCGTGAAATTGATTTACGTCTGCCGAGCCGTTCGGATACACGCGCGCGAGCAGCGGTACGATTTCACCGAGTGCGTGCATATCTTCCCAACGCAGCTCAATCCCGGCCATGCGCGCAATCGCTACGATGTGCAAGGTGTGGTTGGTTGAACCACCTGTGGCGAGCAAGCCGACCACGCCGTTGATGATGGATTTTTCGTTCAACAGGTGTGCCAAGGTCATATTGGGTTCACCTGTATTGGCCAACAACTGAGTCACCGCCGCATCGTCCAATGCCGCGCGTAACGGCGTACCTGGATTGACAAAGGCGCTGCCCGGCAGCATCAAGCCCATGAATTCGAGCATCATTTGGTTGGAGTTGGCTGTGCCGTAAAACGTACAAGTGCCTTCGGAGTGATAGGCGCTCATTTCGGATTGCAGCAATTCTTCGCGGCTGGCCTCGCCGACAGCGTAACGCTGGCGCACTTTGGCTTTTTCGTCATTGCCGATGCCTGTGGTCATTGGACCTGCGGGAACAAACAGAGCAGGTAAATGCCCAAACGCCGCCGCCCCCATGAGCAAACCGGGAACGATTTTGTCACACACGCCGAGCAACAATGCGCCGTCAAATACCTGATGCGACAGGCCGATGGCGGTGGTCTGTGCAATCACATCGCGGGAGAACAGCGACAGCTCCATGCCGGCGTAGCCCTGAGTCACGCCATCGCACATGGCAGGGGTCGCACCGGCGACCTGCGCGGTCGCGCCGAGTTTGCGTGCTTGCGCCTTGATGCGGTCGGGGTAGTGCGCGTACGGGTGATGCGCCGAGAGCATGTCGTTGTAGGCGCTGATGATGCCCAGATTCGGCGCGCGTTCAACTTTCAGGCGGAATTGGTCTTTGCCCGCAGAGGCGTAGGCATGTGCAAGGTTGGCACAGCCCATGCGCTCGCGCGATGGTTGTACTTGGCTGCTTTGTGCCACGCGCTGGAGATAGCGTTCGCGGCTCATGCGGCTGCGTTCGATCAGGCGTTCGGTGATTTCTTGGAGTTTGGGATGTAGATGGGTATTCATAGTCTCTCAGTTGCGTTGTGATTTTTAAGTCATTAAATTGTAGTAAAACTAAAAAAAATAGTCAAAGAATATTTACTTTCTCTACATTTTGCGGCACTATTTAAAAAGAATACCCGCAAAGTGTATTTCATTAAACCATTCAATATCTGAGGAAATTATGAAAGTTCCTGCTTTTTCTTTGGTGATGTTCGGCGGTACGGGCGACTTGGCGATGCGTAAATTGCTGCCCGCGCTGTATCAGAGTTTTTTGGACGGTGCCTTCGCGCCGAATAGCCGCGTGATTTGTGCCGCGCGCAGCGTGTACACGCATGACAGCTACCGCGAGTGGATGAACGAAGCGGTCAAGCCCAATGTCACCGATCGTTTTGACGAACAACGCTGGCAGGAATTTTTACAGTTGGTACTGTATCTGCCGTTCAACGCGACTGAAACCAACTCCTTTGTTGAGCTTAAAAGTATGCTCGATGCACAGGATCCAGACAATCAGCGCGTGTTTTACCTTGCAGTCGGGCCATCGATTTTTGACGATATTTGTGCCGGCTTGGCTGAGCAAGGTCTGAATCAAGACTCACGGATTGTGGTGGAAAAACCACTGGGACACGATCTGGCCTCATGCCGAGAGATCAACGACATGTTCGCGCGTCATTTCTCTGAGAAACAGATTTTCCGCATTGATCACTACCTCGGTAAAGAATCGGTGCAAAACCTCATGGCGCTGCGCTTTGGCAACAGCTTTTTCGAGCCGATTTTGCGCCGCGACTACA
>CAZCDD010000096.1:0-5817 GCA_964497405.1 uncultured Hydromonas sp.
AAGAGCACTACTCGGTTACCCGTGGCGTTCAAGCGACTTTGCAACGCTACAAAGAGTTGCGCGACATTATCGCGATTTTGGGTATGGATGAGCTGGCACCAGAAGACAAATTGTTGGTAGGCCGTGCGCGTAAAATCCAACGTTTCTTGTCACAACCATTCCACGTAGCTGAAGTGTTTACAGGCGCTCCAGGCAAATACGTGCCGTTGAAAGAAACCATTCGTGGCTTCAAAGGCATTATCAATGGTGAATACGATCACTTGCCAGAGCAAGCGTTCTACATGGTCGGTAGCATTGACGAAGCGGTAGAAAAAGCGGCTAAAATGGGCTAATGGCATTGCCATTGCTTGATGATAGTGGCATACACATAAGGGCGCGCTGAGCGTGCCCTGTGTGAACGAGAGTATAGCGGTACAAGCTTAGGAAACAGTATGAGTACAATCCAAGTAGATGTGGTCAGCGCAGAAGAAGAAGTGTTCTCTGGATTAGCAGAGTTCGTTGCGTTGCCCGGTGAAACCGGTGAGTTGGGTATCTTGCCGGGGCATACCCCTTTGATTACACGCATTCGACCGGGTGCGGTGCGCATCCAAAATGGCGCGGATGAAGAGCTTGTTTTCGTTGCCGGTGGTATTTTGGAGGTTCAGCCGAATCATGTGACCATCTTGGCTGATACGGCCATTCGCGGTCATGATTTGGATGAGGCTCGCGCATTGGAAGCGAAACAACGTGCAGAGGAAGACCTGAAAGATAAAGCGGCTGATATTGACTATGCGCGCGCGCAGTCAGAATTGTCGGTTGCGGTGGCTCAATTGGCTGCGTTGGAAAAATTGCGCAAGAAAATGCACAAGTAATTGTGTCCTTTCGATTGAGTGTTAACGAAAACAGTCTCATCATGAGGCGGTTTTTTTATTGCTTGAGCTTTTAATGCTTTTGAAAATCCATAATGTATTAACTATGGGGCGCTATCCTGAAGAAGGAGGGGTAGAGGCAGTGAACGAGAAGCTCGGATATGAGCCAGGGCTTGGGGCTGATCGCGTCGATATGCTTTATAATGACGAAATGATTGAATTAGAACAAGTTTCCTTCGCCTATTCGCAACAGAAGCCGATCGTCCGTAACGTCAGTTTGTCTGTAAAACAGGGGCAAGCGGTGGCGGTCATGGGGCCTTCGGGTTGTGGCAAGACCACCTTATTGCGTCTGGTGGCAGGGCTTTTGCGTCCAGATGCAGGGCGTGTGGCTTTGCTGGGAGCACCTTTGCCTTATGAAAATGTTGTCAATTTGCGACAGTTACGCACGCAAATGGGGATGCTTTTTCAATTCGGGGCGTTATTCACTGATATGACGGTTTATGAGAATGTGGCTTTTCCGCTGCATGAGACCACGAGTTTGACCGAAGCGCAAATCAAGACTCGGGTATTTGAAAAACTGGAGGCGGTGGGTTTGGCGGATGCGGCGTATAAAATGCCAGCGGAGATTTCCGGCGGTATGGCGCGGCGCGTGGCGTTGGCACGGGCGATTGCGCAAAATCCACAGATTATGCTGTTTGACGAACCGTTTACCGGTTTGGATCCGATTGCGATGGATAATATTGCGAATTTGATTCGCGAGCAGACCGATGATTTGAATGCGGCTTCGATCGTGGTGTCGCATGATGTGCATGAGACGTTTGCGATTTGTGATTATGTGTACATCATGCACCAAGCGGGCGTGGTGGCGCAGGGAACGCCGGATGAATTGTTGGCGGCAACTGATCCGTTTGTACGTCGCTTCATTCATGGACGTGAGGATCGCATGGTGACGCCAGAAATGCGGGGTAAGGCATGAGTGGATTGGATTGGGTGGCGCAAGTTGGTCACGATACACGCAAACAGGTGCGCGGCTTGGGTTTTGCGGCTCGAATGTTTGTGGCGCTGCTGGGTAAGGCGGGGGTTTGTTTGACTCGATTCCGCTTGCTGTTGCAGCAAATTCATTTTTTAGGCAATTATTCCTTGCTGATTATGGTGGTGTCGGGCTTTTTTATCGGCGCGGTGCTGGCGTTGCAATCTTATTATGCACTGAGTCGGGTTGGTTCTGAGGCGATGGTGGGTTTGATGGTGGCCTTGTCTTTGTTGCGTGAGCTTTCGCCCGTGGTGGTGGCGATTTTGTTTGCGGGGCGTGCGGGCACATCGATCACGGCGGAAATTGGCTTGATGAAGTCGGGCGAGCAGTTGGCCGCGATGGAGATGATGGGCGTGGATCCGCTGGCGCGCGTGTATGCGCCTCGTTTCTGGGCGGGCGGCTTTGTGGTGCCGGTGTTGGTGATGATTTTCTCGATCGTTGGTGTATTCGGTGGCTATTTGGTTGCGGTGCGCTGGCTGGGGGTAGATGCGGGCGCTTTTTGGAACATGATGCACGATGGTGTTGATCTGTATAACGATATTGTGAAGGGCAGCTTGGTCAAAAGCGTGGTGTTTGGCTTGATGGTTAGTTTTTTGGCGGTTTATGAAGGCGCACAGGCGCGTCCGACCCCAGAGGGCGTGGCGCAGGCGACCACGCGCACGGTGGTGAAGGCGTCACTGGTGGTATTGGGCTTGGATTTTGTGTTAACCGCCTTGATGTTTAATTGATGGCATGAATCGGGTTTTGCGAAAATGATACAACAGAAAAAAATGGATGTGTGGGTTGGGCTATTTGTGTTGCTGGGGGTGGCGGCGGTGCTGGCTTTGACCTTTTATGTGGGTGGCAAAGGCTGGGGTACAGCGCATGACACCTATCGTGTCAGCGCGAATTTCGCAGGCATTGGTTCACTCAAAAAAGATGCGCCGGTCAAAATGGTGGGCATCGAAATTGGTCGCGTGCGTGATATTCAGTTGTACGATGATCAAGGCGAGTACAAAGCCAAGGTGCTCATGGACATTCACAAAGGTGTGAAATTGCCGCAGGACAGCCAAGTGATGGTCTATACCTCGGGGCTGCTGGGTGCGCAGTTTATTGGGATCAATCAGGGTGTGGATGCCGAGCATGTGGTGGCGGATGGTGGCGAACTGAAGGATACTGAGCAAGCCATGCAGCTGGAAGATTTGATTAAAAACTTTGGCGTTAAGCAAATGGAGTCCGCTTCCAAAGCGGATGAAGGTGCAAAACAGTAATCTGCAGCGCAGAGAATAGGTGGCGAAGATGAACGTAAAACCCGTCCTATCGACCATGGCATTGACCGTCGGTATGCTGATGTGCCATGCGGCGCAAGCCAATGAGGCGAACCTCATACAGAATCCGCAGGTCAATGAGGTGACTGAGCCTATGCTGCTGGCGCGTGCCGCAGATCATCGCTCGCTGATGCCGAATGATGAGCAGGTTGCGTCGCAGGGACTGCCTGCTCAGCTGGGCAAAGGCTCAGAGGCAGCCGATGCGTTGGGGTTCTCCACGCAAACTGCTGCTGCGCCACTGAACCCAGTGCTGCCTGTGGAGGCGGCTGAGGCGACGCCAACGGCGCTCAGTCCGGTTACAGCTGCTGAGCCCCAAGCTGTTGTCGTCGTAGCGGATACCAAACGCGGCGCCGATGGTGTCACTGAGGTTGCGCCTGAGTCTGCGCCGGTAGCGGTTAAGCCTGAGGCGACAGCGGTGACAGAGGCGACAGAGGCGACTGAGGCGAACGATGTGCTGGATGCAGAAACGCCCGATCCGTATGAGCGCACCAATCGCTCGATTTATAATTTAAACGACGCGGTGGACAAAGCAGTGGTCAAGCCGGTGGCCAAAGGCTATCAGAAAATCATTCCGAAAGGCCCGCGTTTGTGCGCCTCCAATATGTTCAGTAATTTGGGCGAGCCGTACACCGCGGTGAATAATTTGCTGCAAGGCAAACCCAAAGCGATGTTGCAAGACATCGGCCGCTTGTTGCTCAATAGCACGCTGGGCATAGGCGGGTGTATTGATGTGGCCAGTCAGTGGGGCATTCCCAAGCATGAGGAAGACTTCGGTCAAACCTTGGCGGTATGGGGCGTTCCCTCTGGGCCATATGTGGTTTTACCCGGCTTCGGGCCATCGACGGTGCGCGATGCCTTGAGCAGGCCGGTGGATTTTTTGGCCAATCCGATTGGCTATATTACCCATGTACCGCTGCGCAACAGTTTGCAAGGCTACAAACTGTTGAACACGCGCACCAGCTTGCTGGAAATCACCGATGTGGTGGATGAGTCCGCTTTGGATCCGTATGTGATGATGCGCGATGCGTGGTTGCAACGTCGTATGGCGCAGATCAAGGATGAAGATGGCGGTTATGCGCCTGCGGATGAAAAACCGCGACAAATTGAATTGGCACCGCGTTCGGCGGTGATTGAATAATTCCGAAGGTCAACGCAATGACGGGTTTGAGCGTTAAAACGCCTCAAGCTGGGTTGTTATGACTCGAAGATGTGCTTTAAGAATAGAAAGGTATGATATGAAACTAATGAGCTGGATTAAAAAAACCATGATGGTGCTGGGTTTTGTGGCCGTGGGTGCGGGCGCTTCGATTGCGCAGGCAGCACCGGCGGATGATGTGATTTTCAACATCAGCAATCAGATTTTGAAAGACTTGCGCTCCAATCAAGGGCTCAAATCCGGTAATAAAGCCGCCGTTGCGAGCTATGTGGATGCCAACATCATGCCTAAGGTCAACTTCCGCCGCTGGGTTTCCAGCGCCGTAGGTCCGGCTTGGAATAAAGCCACGCCTAGTGAGCAAGAGGAATTGATGCAAGTGATGCGTCGTTATTTTGTCAGCACCTACTCTGGCAAGCTGGTCAATAACACCGTCACGGCGATTGACGTGTATCCTGCTAAAGGCAACGAGGTCAAAACCATCGTTAAGCACAGCAACGGTTCAACCGAAACGGTGATCTATTACATGGAAGATCAAGGCGGCTGGCGCGCATACGACGTGGCGATCAATGGTGTCAAGGTATCCAATACCTACCGTGGGCAGTTCAAAAACGCGGTGAATAAAGGGGGCGTACCGGCATTGATTGCCGACCTGAAAGCCAAAACCAAGTAATACCGATCGTTTAAATCAACGGATTCAAGCTCGCTTCGGCGAGCTTTTTTCATGTGGCGAACATGTGGTGAAAAAAGCCGACCCATTCGCTGAGTCGGTTGGGGCGCCCATACGCATGGGCATGACACAGGAATGACGCGGGAATGACCTGGGAATTGGCAGGGAAAATAGCCTGCTTTTGCTTTATAATACAAGCTTTTCCAGATGTTTACTCAGGCGTAGTCATGGCACAAGCAGCGATACACATCGCGAATCTCTCCAAGCAGTATGCGAGCGCGCAAGGCGCTCAATCGCTGTTGGCGCTCAATCAAGTCAGCTTCGACGTACAGCAAGGCGAATTTTTCGGCCTGCTTGGGCCCAATGGCGCTGGTAAAACCACGCTCATCAGCATTCTCGCGGGTTTGGCGCGTGCCACCTCAGGCACGGCGACGGTGATGGGCTATGATGTGCAAAAAGATTACCAACACGCGCGTCGCGTGCTCGGCGTGGTACCACAGGAGTTGTCGTTCGATCCGTTCTTTTCGGTGCGCGAAACCCTGCGCTGGCAATCGGGCTATTTCGGCATCAAAAACAACGACGCATGGATTGACGAGCTGCTTGAAAACCTCGGTTTGACCGACAAAGCCGACACCAATATGCGCGCACTCTCCGGCGGGATGAAGCGCCGCGTGCTGGTTGCGCAGGCATTGGTGCATCGCCCGCAGGTCATCATCTTGGATGAGCCGACGGCGGGTGTGGATGTCGAGTTGCGCCAGTCGCTGTGGGCGTTTATTTCGCGCCTGCACCGCGAAGGCCACACCATTATT
>CAZCDD010000097.1:0-5787 GCA_964497405.1 uncultured Hydromonas sp.
CGTAGGCGGCGTTTTGCTCTTTGTTGCGGATGGTGGTGTAGACCTTCAAGCCTGCGCTGTACGCAGCGTCTTTGAATCGGTCGTACATCAGCATACGCGCCATTTCGGCGACGTATTCGGCATGCACGGCATAGTTGTCATTGCGGGCATTGGCTTTGGTGTCCGCGATTTTGACCACTTCTGCGCGTGCTTGGTTGTATTGCGCTTGATTGATGAAGCCCAGTTCTAACATACGCTCTAATACATAGCGTTGACGCTCGTCGGCACGTTTGCGATTTTTGGCCGGATTATTGCTGCTCGGTGCCTGTGGCAGTGTGGCGAGCATGGCTGATTCGGCAATGGTTAAATCTTTGATGTCTTTGCCAAAGTAGATGTCGGCAGCGGCGGCAAAGCCATAAGCACGTTCACCCAAGTAAATATGGTTCATATAGCGTTCGAGAATTTCGTCCTTGGTCAGGTTTTTCTCGATTTTCTTGGCCATCAGCGCTTCGTAGAACTTACGCGTATAGGTGCGTTCACTGGTCAGAAAGAAATTTTTGGCCAACTGTTGGGTAATGGTGGATGCGCCTTGTTTATTGCCACCCGGAATCAGGTTGTTCAAAAATGCGCGTGCCAAACCGTAGTAATCAACGCCATCGTGCTCGTAAAAACGCGCATCTTCAATCGCCAATAGGGCTTTTTTCAGATGATCGGGCACTTCGCTCAGGGTGACGGGTTTGCGCCGCTCTTCGCCAAACTCGCCGATGAGCTCGCCTTCTGCACTGTATATTTGCATCGCCATACGCGGTTTGTAGTCTTTGAGCGCGTCAATGGATGGCAACTGACGCCAAGCAATCACCACAGCAATGGTAACGGCAATGGCTGCGCCCAAGGCTGCAAACAAACCCCAAATAAACAGGGTCTTAAAAATTTTGCCTAAACTCCAGCCGGAATTAGGGGTATTTGATGAGGAATTTTCTGTGCTCATAAAAATAGAATTTAGATCGGCGCGAGGCCGTATTTTTAGATTTAATCAGGTCGCTTATTGTATACTCTTAGGGGTTTATTTGTGGAGAAAACCGCGGAATCTTTTGACCGCTTTGATGACTACGGCGCCGATTGTAGGTGAGGATTGTGGTTTTTTTCTGTAACTATTTGATTGGTATGCCTCTTTTGGGTGATTCGGTGATTTTTAGGAGCTTGGGTATGGTTTGGCAAAGGGTGCAAACTTGGCTGGGGATGCGTCCGCCAGTGTTGGCACTGACCCTTGTGAATCAAGAGGTGCGCTATGTGGTGCGTCAGGGGACGCGCGTTTTGGCTCAGGGCTATTGTGCTGCTCCGGAGGCGTTTAAAGAGGGACGCTTGGTTGCGCCTGAGCGCTTGGCTCGCGCATTGTTACCTTTGTTACCGAGCCGCAAGGGCGGTGTGGGGCAGGTCGCGGTGTTGTTGCCGACGCAGTGCTTACAATTGCATGAAGTCAGTTTGCCTGTTGGCTTGGATGCGGAGGAGCTGTCGTACCAGATGGGGCGTTATATCACGCATACTTTGGCGCTGACTCAGGAAGAGGTGTTTTATGACTGGGCGATTCAGGAGACTGGGGCTGAGAAACGGGTGATGACGGTGCTATTGGCGGTGGCGCGACAATCAGAGGTGGCGCCATTTCATCAGATGTTTGTGGATAGCGACTGGCGGCTTAAGTGGGTTTGTCCTGAGCCTCAGGTGTGGAGCTTGGCTTATCAGTCGCGGGCGATGGTTGACCGTCCTGTGGCGGTGTGCCGCATTGAGTTTGATGGTGTGGCGTTTTGGTTGATCGAGTCGGATGGTCGAGTGCGCTCGTTTTATCATGTGGTCACTGAGCAGGAATTTTCGCGGGTTGGTTTTGTGTATCAGAGTGGTTCTGCATCTTCGCCGGATGCTTGGGTGCGTTTTCCTACACGTTTTGTCGGTGATATGTTGGAGCAGTATCTTTCTACATGGTTGGGACAGCAAGCGTGGCGTGATTTGAATGTGGTTTATGTCACAGGCAAGGGTGTGAATTGGTCGGAAGCGATTGGATCGTTGCAAGCGCGTTTTGGTTTGCCGTTTCGTTTGGCTGAGGAGGCACTGACGGCGGGGCAAATGGCCTCGCCATCGGTTCAGCCACTCAATGGTTTGGCGGCGCTGTGGCTGTTGGCGGGGCAGGTGGATTTATGAAATTGTTGAATCTTTGGCCACAAAATGAAATGGTCACTCAGCCGACCAAGCGTTTTTTATTGGAAGTTGTTTTTGCTTTGTTGCTGGTTGCGGTGATTACGCTGGCGTCATGGCTGTGGATTTTTTGGCGTTTGAATCATGCGCGGGTGGCGCATCAAACTTTGCAATCTGAGTGGATTCAGTTGAAAAAACAGAAGGAAGTCGATAGCGTTTCCATCGCCCAGTCACCGCGTGCTTTACGTCAAATGATCGCCGGTAGCCTCGATTGGATGGGGGAATTGCCTCAATGGACGCAGGGGGGGCGAGTGCGCTGGCTGTCTGCAAAAAATACCGGTGATCTGCTGGCGCTCGAAGGGGTCGCTCAGGATCGAGCAGATATTGATGCCATGGTGGCGCAGATTCGGGCGCGCTATCCTCAACCGCCTATATGGATTAGTGAGATTACCTCGGTGACGGTGGATCGGTCAAACTGGTGGCGTTTTTCGATGCGGGTGGAGGGCGTCGGGGTGTTGCATCGTTGGGTACTGTCGCCTGCGAGCATCGATGGTTCTGCTCCAGCAATACCAGAGTCATCCCCTTTGACGGGAGCGGCGCAATGAGTCGGCGTTTTTTTGGGCAAGAGTTGCACTGGCGTGATTTGGATTTGGCACAAATGCCTTTTTGGCCGAATATTCCGCGCCGTGGTTTGTTGGCATTGCTCGCGGTGGCCTTACTGGTGTTTGCTTTCAGTATGCTGGTGTGGCCTCAGTTACAACTGTTGCAAGCCGAGATCAAGCATATTCAAGGGGTGCAGCAGCAAATTCGCCAAACGCTGATGATTGCCCCGATTGGCTCGATGCAAATACCACCGGCGCGGATGATTCGCCACGATGAGGAGCCGGAATGGCTGGCTCATTTGGCTGACACAGCGCGGCAGCGTCAACTCAATAGTGTGTCGGTCAAGGTCAGCGAGCCGAGCGATGCACAGCGTCAGCAAATGCGCGAGAAGGTTCAGTATGTCGTGCAGCAAAATGCGCAAATGTTTCAAGGCGCAAACAATATGCAGCTGGGCTGGTTGCAGCAAACCGGTATGGTGGATGCAGAGGTACAGGGGACTTATGCGCAGATTCTGGCTTTTGCTTCAGATTTGGGAGGGCATGACGAGTGGTTGTGTGTGGATACCTCGGAGTTGGAGGCGATGGGGTCAGATCAGGTACGTTGGCATGTGCGTTTATGGTATTTTAAAGAAGCGGCAGTCAAACAGGTGGGGCCAAATGCGGCAAAATAAACTTGGGCAAACGCTATTGCTGGTGATGGGATTGAGTTGGGCGCTATCGGCGTGCAGCGAGGGCAAGACTGCGTCTAATGGAGCACCCGCACAACCCGCCGCTCATTCAGCGGATATAACCGTTCCTTGGTCGGTGATTTTTGGGGGGCATACTGATCCGACGACTGAAACCGTACCCAGTACCCAATCCGAAGCGCATTCGTGGCTCAAGCAAGAGTGGCAGAAAATACAGTCGTTGCGTGCAGAACCAGCTGCCAATCGCTTAGGGGAGCAGTTGCAAAATGCCGATCGACGTTTGGTACGCACGATTGAGCCGACGGATGGTGTTGTGGCGATCAGTACCCCCGTATTTATGGCAATGAGTAAAGGGGCTGAGCGCAAAACGGTACAGCAGCAGGCGAATCAGCAGCTGCAACAGCGTTTGACCCAAACCGCTCATCGTTTATTGGATGACTTGGATGCGACCACGCGCCCCGCACCCGTAGCGCCTGAATCTAAGCCGATGGCGTCAAGTACGCCTGATTTGAGTCAAGCAGAGCATCAGCAGATCAAATATTTAGGCTTGATGAGCGTAGGGGCAGAGGAATTCGGGTTGGTTCGAGTGGGCGAACGCGTGTATCGTGTGACGCCAAATATGCCAATCGGGCGTGGACAGTGGCGAATCATCCGTATGGATGCGACAGCCATGCAAGTATTAATTGATGGACAAACAGTCAACTATGGTAAATAACGAGCGTTCAGTACGAATCATCAAACAAGTTGCAGCGCACGGTCGCAACTTACGCGGAGCGATGAGGCTATGGGCATCCTTGCTGATGGTGATGGGCTTATTGGTTGTTCCGGCGGCGCAGGCGCAGAGCGTCGAGGGCTTGGCGGTCAATGTGACTCCTGCCTCAGCCAAATCAGCGGATAGATCGGCAGATAAACGCATGGATTTTGCATTTCAAGACATTCCGGTGCGCGCGCTACTGCAGCTCCTGGGTGAAACGGCAGGGGTGAATATCGTGACCGACGAGTCCGTTGGCGGAACCATTACGCTGAATCTGAAAGGCGCCAGTTGGCAAGAGGCGCTGGATGTCATCGTGCGCGCCAAAAATCTGCGTACCGAGCAAAATGGCAGCACAGTGTTTGTCCGCGGTTTTATGCCTGCGAGCGATCCGTATGGGGCGACGCTTGAGTCGCCCGCCTATTCAGGTATGGGGCGCTCCGATGCGCAGGTGCTGATCGAAGCGCGCATTGTGGAGGCGGAGGATTCCTTTTCGCGCACTTTGGGCGTGAAGCTGGGCTTTAACGACATGAGCCGCACCCACTACAAAATGGGTTATGAACGGGTGCTTGACCCGAATGGATCGGGTGAATACATTGACGTACCGGTCAAAATCCCCGTGCGCAGTCCGAGCAGTGGCGCGGTTTTTGGCGGTAGTATGGGTAATGTGCAAAGTTTGAGCGGGCAAAATTCTGGAGTAGTTGGCTTGGGACAAGCGCCGACGACCAGTAACAGCATTATCAATTTCCCCGCGCTGGTCAGTGCCGGCGGTGTGGATCCCGCCAGCTTTGCAGTCAGTTTGTTCAACTCCAGCATGAGCCGGTTTATTAATTTAGAAATCAGTGCGCTGGAAACCGACGGCAAGGGCAAAATGATCTCCAACCCGCGCGTGGTTACCAGCAACAACGTCAAAGCCGTGATTGAGCAAGGTACCGAGATTCCGTATCAGCAGGCGACCAGCTCCGGTGCGACCAGCGTATCGTTTCGTAAAGCCAATCTGAAGTTGGAAGTCACACCGCAAATCGCATCCAATGGTGAAGTGGTTTTGGACGTGGATGTGACCAAGGACAGCGTGGGCGCTCGCACCAACGAAGGCTATGCGATCAACACCAAACACGTCAAAACCCAAGTCAAAATCGACAATGGCGGCACGCTGGTAATCGGTGGTATTTATCAGGAGGACAATCGCAAAGCGGTGGATAAAGTACCTTTGCTCGGCGACATTCCTCTGCTCGGCAATTTATTCAAAACCACCACGCGCTCGGTGAATAAAAACGAACTGCTGATTTTTTTAACCCCGCACTTATTGGATGCGCGTGGTAACATTACGCCCCCTAAAAACGCAACAGTAACCATTGACGACTAACTCTGGCATCCGCAGACGACACCATCAGGCCGTACTACATGACTCCAAGACATTACAAAACCAGCATTGCCATCAGCCCCGCACAAAAAGCCCTGCTACGTCAGGTGCCGAATATCTATTTGATCGGCTTGATGGGCGCGGGGAAATCTACTGCGGGCAAGATGCTGGCGCGCACGCTCGGGCGAGACTTTTACGACTCGGATGAAGAAATCGTTC
>CAZCDD010000098.1:0-5687 GCA_964497405.1 uncultured Hydromonas sp.
TCTCCGCTGGGCGCTGCCGCGCCCATGCTGCGCGCCCCATCCTTCGGTGGGGCTTGCCCTGCCGCGCTTCGCTTGCCAGGCGCCCGCATGGGCGCCGCGCCTTCCGGCGCCCGCTGGCCTAGGGCCAGCGGAACAGCCCGCGCACATCCAGCGGCAGGGGGTTCGGCTCGCCTAGGGCTCGCCTCAGTCCGCCCCGGCCAGCGTCCCCGCGCTCCATGCACGCCCTTCGCACGGGCGCTTCGCGCCCGGCTTCGGGCAGGCATTCCACGCGGCGCCACTGTCCGACGCTGCGCCCCAGCTGCGCCCCAGCCGCGCCAGCGCCCGCGCCGGTAGCCGCGCCGCGCGCCTGCGGGCCGGGTTCTGCCGCGCTGGCGCGCGGCGCGCGGTGCCGCGCTGGCGCGCGTCACTAGCGCCCCACCCCCGCCAGGAAAAATACCCGCTCGCCGCTGCGCGGCTCGCGTTGCGCCGGGCGCGGTACCCGCCCCCCCCGGCAGTCAAAGCCCGGCGCCCCTTCGGGGCTTTCTTCTTGTCGATAGTCAAAAGCTATCGGGCGATACGCAGTACATAGCTTCCGTCGATTTGGCCGATCTGCCTACTGCCGCCACAATCGACCCCGACCAGACCCGGAGACCAGCCACCATGACCCAGCGCCCGCAAATGATGATCCTTGCCGTTCTCGTCCACTTGGCGAAGCTCTACGGCAAGGGCTACAGCTACCCATCGCAAGAAACGATCCTCACCCGGCTGGCCGAACGCTATCACGTGAAGATGAGCCGGGCGACTCTTAACCGACACCTGAAAGCGCTTGAGAATCTGGGATGGTTCCAGCGCGTGCAGCGCCACCGTAAACGCGCCGATGGCTCCCTCGAAATGCATTCAACCCTTTACAAGCTCGCGCGCGAAGCCTTCAGCCTGTTTGCTTCTGCAATCCGCATGCCTGTGGATAACTTGCCAAATCGGGTCAAAATCCGCCTAAATTCCGCTGTCTCAATACTGAGACAAAAGAACCCTTTTCAAGGGAAGAATAAGGCTAAATCAGTCCTGAGCGGCTTTGCAGCCGCTTGGGCGACGAGGAAACCCGGCTAGCGCCGAGTCGTTCGACTCGGCTTGTCCGGGTTTCGGGCGCTCCGCGCCCTGCCCCACCACCCCCCGCAAACAAAATCGGCATCCCGCCAGGGGATGCCGTGGAAGAAAACCGCTTAACAGGACGCGCAGCAAGCGCAGCGCCTCAACAACCGCACGGCCACCGCGAACAGCGCCAGCGCTTTGCAAGCGCCGATCTGCTGGACATGGGGCCTAGGGTCGGCCCCATACCCCTGACCCCTAACCCATGCGCACGCCGGGGGACTGTGCGATCAGGTCAGCGGCGATCCAGTTCCCATCGGCACGGCGCTGCACCCTCACCAGATCGCGCCCATACTTGTCGAAGCCCTCACAGGCCACCAGAAAGGGCCACGAGCCCGCGAAACGCTCCATCCCTAGGGCTACCCACCCCCTGACCCATTCGGCCTGTTTGCGGCCCTCTACGGCCTCCGCTTTGCGCGGATCGACCCCGAACACTTCCGCCGCGTTCACCCCGGCCAGCCGCACCCGCGCGCGCCGGTTGATCTGAAACCCGAGGTTGTAATTCAGCGTCAGCGTGTCGCCGTCCACCACGTCCAGCACCTGGGCGGGCAGCGTCCAAATTTCCCCGGCCATTCACTTACCCCCCGGCGCCTTCATCTTGCGCAGCGCGTCAAGAACCGCATCGACGATCACGTCATCGAGCGGCGTTGCCGTCGCTTTCGCGGCCTCCTTCGCCCGTTCGAGCGCAACGACCAGCAGCGCGACCGCGACCGATTCACCAAGCCCCGACAGGAGTAGCCGTAACACCATGTTTCCCATTCCTTACCCCTTCTCAAATGTTGCGACTTTACAACGCCATGCGCGACAATCCAACCATGACGCCCGATACCATTGCAACCATTCTCACGGCAGCCCTCGGCGCCGCACTCGGCGCCGCCATCACGGCAATCTCAGTCGTCGCCAGCCTGAAAACCGACGTTCATTGGCTCAAAACTCGCCTATCCGAGATCGGGCGACAGATCGAGGCCATCCAAGCACAAACCCGGAACACCTGAACGAAAAAAGCCGGGCCACCGGCCCGGCTTTTCCCGTTCCCCCTTGGACTTCCGCGTCAGCGCTTCAACACGAACTCGACCGAGTGATAAACCTGGGCGCCGCCTGCGCCCTTCACCGCCGACCACGTCGCCGGGCTCTGCACCGTGGCGCCCTTCGTGATGTTCCACGGGCTCAGATGGCGCACGTCAAGATGGAGCCCCGGCCCCTGATTCCACTCGGGATACAGCCCCAGCCCTGAAACAACCCCAACCCCGCACACGATCAGAAACGCATCGTCCAGCGGGAACCCCTTCGGCAGAACCACATCCGCCGCCATGCAGTAGCCCATCCGGTCTACGTTGTGCATGCTCGCTCCATTCTGCAAGTGTCGCCCAAGCGCACCGCCCGCCGCGCTCACGCGCAGCGGCACGCCCAGCGCGTGCCGCACCGCATCCAGCGCGTAGAGCAGCGGGCGCGCCATCCACGGCCCCCACGCCCCGAACTCGTGCGACTTGAAGTAACGCAGACGCGGCCACTCTTGCGCGCCGAGAATGCCTTGCATGAGCAGCACCGGCCAACGCGGGCACTCCCCGCCGTTTTCGATGGCATCGCGGTTCAACCAATCCAGCACGACGCGCGACGCGACCGGGTGCCCGATCAGCGCCAGCCACTCGTGGAAATCCGCTGCACTCCACCCCCGCGCCTCAAGCTCCGCGCGCAGTTCAAGATAGTTTGTCAAGTTCTCCGACATGGTTTACGCTCCTTCGCTATGGCTCGCGTTAAATATCCCTTCTCCTCGCCCTCAGTTTCCGGGACGCTCATCACGTCCAGAACGACCCCGCCGCGCGGCACCCGCCGCCGTCGGTTTGACAAAAAAAGTAGCGCGAGCTTTAAGGCTGCCAAGCCTCGCGGGTCTATGGCCGGCCCCTTGATTTTCACAAAAAACGGCCACGTTTACACCCCTTCGCGGGTTTGGTACGACCAGAAATTTTGAGGTATTGCACAGATGGCACGATCTACCGGCGGCCTCGACAAAACCGACCTGCCCGCCTTCCTCAACCACATGCAAACCGCCGTCGCCTACACCACGGCACAAACGACCGGAACCGTCATGCGCTCCATGCCCAACGGCAAGAAGCGCAAGCCCCCGACTATCAGAACGCGGGCCAAGGCCCAGCGCCCTACGATTTACGCTTCGCTCTACCTTGACCCGACCTACCTTGCCGCCCACCCTTACCCCTGACCATGCCCCTAGCCTCGGGAAACAACCTGCGCGAGCAATACGGCTACCGCATCACCGGCGAAGACGGCTATTTCGACTCCTTCGAGCTGGCGATCTTCGACGGCTACCGTCCCCGCAACATCGAAGCGCCGCTCTACCAGTCGCCGCTAGTGGTGTTCTCCTTGCCTTCCCCTTGGGCAATCTACGTCAGCCGCTACGGCACCATCGGCCTGACCAGTCAAACAGAAACCACCACGAAAGCCGGTGAAGCCCGTTTCTTCCGCCTCATCGGCATCAAGAGCGGCACCCCCTACCCACTGATCCAAGGCACCATCGGAAAAGTGGGCACCGGCGCCGATATTTCAGTCACAACAACCGGTTGGCCCCTCGGCCTGCCCGTCACCTTGGACTCGTTCACGATCTACCCTCCCCCAGCATCCAACCCGTAACACATCATGGCTCGCCGCATTCAATCCCGCTCCGCTTTCTTCCTCAAGACAGGTTCCGGCACAAGCGCATCAGGCAGTTTCGGCCCTTGGGGTTCCTTGTCCAAGGGACGCAGAAAGAAAAAAACCTACATCCGCCTACACACTCGACCAATGGGCAACCCGAACCCAAAGCACAGGTTTTCTAGCACCAACCAGCCGCCCCGCCCATGAAACCACCGCTGCCGCCCCTCCCTCCCGATGCGCTCGCAATGGGCACCATTCACGGCAAGACCCGCGAGATCGACCCCCTCACCGGGCACCCTGTTTTGCTGGTGTATCAACGCACCGGCCAGCACTTCGCAAACGCCGCGAGCACGACGCACCCGCGCCTACAGCTTCGCCGAGAGCCAGGCGGCAAGAAGGGCGCCACCCCGTGGCAGGAAGCCCACCGCGCGACCTTCGCCACTGGCGTAGCCGCCTACAAGGCCCTGACCCCGCAGGAGCGTGCCAACGTGCAGGCAGAGCAACGCGCGGCAGGCTACCGCGGCAACCTCTACAACTACTTCATGGGCCGATACATGGCCCTCAACCCCACCCCCTGACAGGAGATCGACCCATGCCCATCGTAACCATGCCCCTGTGCTCGCTGGGCGCAAACGGCACCATTGCCCGCCGCCACACTTTCTATCCGAAGGCAGGCAAAACGGTTCTGCGCCAGCGCGTGCAGCCCTCCAACCCCGGCACCAGTCCGCAGGCCGCCATGCGCGGAGTGCACGCGCTCACAACGCACCTCATCCGCTGGGCTGCGGCATCCCTGCAAACTTCCGACGGGCACTACATGACCGACAAAGAGCGCATCGAGCAAGTTACGCCGATGGCCCGCCGCTGGGTCGGTATGCTCTACTCGAAGGCCCTGCAAGACGAGCAGGCCAACGTGCGCGGCGCTCTCGGGCAGTGGGCCATGCTTTCGCCAGCAGACGCCGCCGCATGGGAAGCTGCCGCGCTGGCACTTTCCCCGCCCATCGCCGGATTGACCGCGAACACCGCGCCCCCGGCCACACCCGCCACTTTCAGCCCCGGCGCCGCCTTCTTTGTCTGGCGTTATCTGTTGTTCCTGTTACGCGTCTGCGACACCCCGCCAACGGCAACCCCCCCTACTTACTCTTGACACGCTGTAGCGTTTTCGCCACACTCGCCAACGTCAGCGCCCGCCAGCCTTGACACCAACCACGGAGATTTACCTATGGCAAAAGTCACCGGCCCCCTGATGTCGCTCGAAGCCTCGGGCACCATCGGAGACGCCCTCACCTTCTCGCGCTGGGTCGGTCGGCCCTACGTCCGCCGCTACACGGTACCGGCCAATCCGCAGACCCTGATGCAAGAGACCCACCGCAACCGCTTTTCGGTCATGGGCACCATTGCGACCTGGGCGGCGCGAAATACCCAGACTTTCGACGCCAACACGGACGACGTGCAGAAGCTCATCAAGAGCAAGACGCCAACCGATCAACGCTGGAACGGCTTCCTGCTGCGCGTGATGACCAGCGGCAACGGCGCGCAGTTCGACGCCTGCAAAAACAAGTGGGATACCAGGCCCAGCGGTTCGCGGACGGACTGGGAACTCACGGCAATCAACCTCACCCCGCCCATGCCCAGCGCCGCCCAGCGCGGCGCTGGTGGTGTCAGCAATTCCGCCGCGACGCCCGGCTTCCTGCTCTTCACGCTCCACTGGGCATTGTTCCAGATGGGCCTACAGCCCGCAGCGCCGGACAACACGCCGCCGCCCTACAACTGATGTCTCCGACGCGGGCAAGTCAAGGCCCGCGCTCCTTCGACCCGCCACGCTTCGGCATGGCGGGTTTTTTTGTCTTGACGGCTTCGCCGTAGGGTTCCAGTCAGTGCCGGGCCGGTGGCCCGGCAAGCAACAACGAAGGGGG
>CAZCDD010000099.1:0-5679 GCA_964497405.1 uncultured Hydromonas sp.
TCAAAAATTGCAGGCGCAGGGTGATTTCCTTGATGATGCGGTCGGCGATTTCGCGTTTCGCGCCGGACAGTTCGAGTGATTGGAAGTAGGCCAGCGTATCGCGCAGTGCCAAGTGGCTGATTTCGTGCAGCGTGCGTGCAGCCGCATCCTCGCCCACGCGCACGTTGCGCGCAGATTCGCGCAGGCGCGTGCCGTCGCAGGATGGGCAGTGTTGGATGTTTTGCAGCTTGGATAATTCTTCGCGAATGGTCGCCGAGTCGGTTTCTTTGTAGCGGCGTTCGAGGTTCGGAATCACGCCTTCAAACGTATGCTCGCGCACCACGGCGCGACCTTTGTCCGAGATATAGGTGAATGGAATGGTCTGGCGCCCCGAGCCGTAGAGGATTTTTTGGCGAGCGGTGTCGTGTAATTCTTCAAACGCAGTGTCAATGTCGAATTCGTAGAAGCTGGCCAAGCCCTGCATCATGCTGAACGAGTACGCATTGCGTTTATCCCAGCCCTTGATCGCTCCCGAGGCGAGTGACAGCGTCGGATGCGCGACCACGCGTTTCGGGTCGAAAAAGGTCACGTGTCCCAAGCCGTCGCATTCGGGGCAAGCGCCCATCGGGTTGTTGAATGAAAACAGGCGTGGCTCCAGCTCGGCAATGGCGTAATCGCAGCCCATTTCGGGGCAGGCGAATTTGGCACTGAACAGTTGCTCCACATTGCTGTCCATGTCCACGGTCAGCGCGCGACCGTCAGCCAAGCGCAGCGCGGTTTCAAAGCTTTCGGCCAGACGTTGCTTGATGTCCGCGCGCACTTTCACGCGATCGACCACCACTTCGATGGTGTGTTTGTCATTTTTTTTCAGCGTAGGCAGATGGTCCACATCGTAAATCTGCGCCACCGCTTCATTCGACGTACCACCGCCGGAGCGCACGCGAAAACGCACAAAGCCCTGTGCCTGCATCTGTGCGAATAAATCCTCGTGCGTGCCTTTGCGATTGACCACCACTGGCGCGAGGATCATCAGGCGCGTGTCTTCGGGCAGTGCCAGCACGGTATCGACCATCTGCGACACGGTCTGCGACGACAGCGGCAGGTGATGATGCGGGCAGTACGGCGTGCCGACACGCGCGAACAGCAAACGCAGGTAGTCGTGAATTTCCGTCACCGTGCCGACGGTGGAACGTGGGTTGTGGCTGGTGGCTTTTTGCTCAATCGAAATCGCCGGTGACAGACCTTCGATCAGATCCACATCGGGTTTTTCCATCAACTGCAAAAACTGCCGTGCATACGCCGATAAACTCTCGACGTAGCGCCGTTGCCCCTCTGCATACAGCGTGTCAAATGCCAAACTCGATTTACCCGAGCCGGACAGGCCGGTGATGACCACCAGTTTTTGTCGGGGCAAATCCAGCGAAATGTTTTTCAGATTGTGGGTTCGCGCCCCACGAATTTTAATTTCGTTCATGATTCTGTGTGATGACATCGTTGCACGCGGCAGGTGGCCGCAATCCGTTACTATAACCTTTTTTGTACGCCACTGTCATGCGCGATGTCGGTTCATCCCGATCCGTGCAGCGGGTATTTGCGCGTATTTTGGCATCTATGGGTATCAGTTCTGGCGGGAAACGGGGCAAAACTGTTAAGATGTGCGCTGGTACATGCATGGCATGAGTTTTTGACGAATCGATTTTTATGGCTTCTTCTGAATTGAATCAATTGAGCGCGCAGGAGCGCACCATCAGTGTACGACTGGCTTTGGTGTTTGCCTTGCGGATGTTTGGCTTGTTTGTGGTATTACCGGTATTGGCGCCGTACGCACTGACACTGCCTTTGGGCGGTGGCGCAGTGAGTACGCCTGAAAAGATGGGTATGGCGATCGGCTTGGCGATGGGGGCGTATGGCTTGACGCAGGCGTTTTTGTACATTCCTTATGGTTTGGCCTCGGATCGGTTGGGACGCAAGCCGGTGATTACACTGGGGCTGCTGATTTTCGCTGCGGGCAGCATTTGGGCGGCGACGGCGCAGACGGTGTATGGCTTGGCGATGGCGCGCGCTTTGCAAGGCGCAGGAGCAATTTCCAGCGTCGTGGTGGCGATGGTCGCCGATACCACGCGCGATTCGGTGCGCACGCGCGCGATGGCGATGATCGGTATGAGTATTGCGCTGACCTTCGCTGGATCGTTGGTGGTCGGGCCGTTGTTGTTCGATCACATCGGTATGAGTGGCATTTTTCTGCTGATTGCGACACTGGCATTGGTGGCGATTGGGCTGATTTGGAGCATTCCGTTGGCCAAGCAAGCGACCGCACCGATTACCAGCGGGCAAGCGATGCGACAGGTGCTGAGTGATGCACGTCAATGGCTGCTCAACGTCGGGGTGTTTGTATTGCACGCAGTACAAATGGCGATGTGGGTGGTGATTCCGCGTCAACTGCTGGCGCTGAACGTGTCGCATCAGCAAAGCACTTGGTTGTATTTGGTGGTGATTTTGGTGAGTATGGCGCTGATGATTCCGCTGATTATCCGTGCGGAAAAATACGGCAAGATGTTTGAAATCATGCGTGCAGCGATCGTGCTGATTTTGCTGTCCCAGATCGTGTTGGTCGCGCAAGCGGGCGTTGGGGCGTATTGGATTGCGGGCGCATTACTGCTGTTTTTTACTGGTTTTAATGTCTTGGAGGCGACACAGCCCTCACTGCTGTCCAAGCTCACCCACCCTGCGACCAAAGGCGCGGCTTCGGGCGTGTACAACACGGTTCAGGCGCTGGGTTTATTTGCGGGCTCGATGCTCGGCGCGTGGCTGAATAACCATTGGCAAACGCGCGGGGTGTTTGTTGGCACGGCGGTTCTGGCGCTGGCGTGGTTGGTGGTGCATCAGTTGTTTGCACAACATCAAATGCACAAAACCGCTTAATTTCCACACCAAACACTTTTGGATGCAAAAAACCCGACGCAAGGTCGGGTTTTTGTTGGGCTGAACAGAACCGAGGGGTTAAACCGTATCGGTGCTTGCTTCGTTTTCCAAATCAAATACGCGGTGCAGCTCGCGTACCGCCAGCTCCATGAATTTATCTTCAATGATGACCGAGATTTTGATTTCTGAAGTGGAGATCATTTGCAAATTGATGCCCGCTTTAGACAAGGTATCGAACATTTTGCTGGCCACGCCCACGTGTGAACGCATGCCGATACCGACCGCAGAGACTTTCGCCACTTTATCGTTACCATACACCGCAACTGCGCCTACTGCTGGGGCAATGGTGTTTTTGACCAAGTCCATGGCCTTGTTGTACTCCGAGCGATTCACCGTGAAGGAGAAATCGGTGGTGCCCGCCTTGCTTTGGTTCTGGATAATCATGTCCACATCAATGTTCGCCTCAGCGATCGGGCCCAAAATACCAAATGCCACGCCCGGACGATCCGGTACTTGATCCAAAGTGATTTTGGCTTCGTCGCGGCTGAAAGCAATGCCAGAGATAACAGCTTTTTCCATGTTTTCGTCTTCCTCAAAGGTAATCAGTGTGCCTGAGTTGGCCTCAATATTAATGTCAATGTCCGGATCGGTCAGGCTTGAGAGCACGCGGGTTTTGACCTGATATTTACCGGCGAATTCAACTGAACGAATCTGCAATACTTTTGAACCCAAGCTCGCCATTTCGAGCATTTCTTCAAAGGTAATTTTGTCCATACGGCGCGCATTTTCAACCACGCGCGGGTCGGTGGTGTAAACACCATCCACATCGGTGTAGATCAAGCATTCATCGGCCTTGATCGCCGCCGCCACCGCCACCGCAGAGGTGTCCGAGCCGCCACGACCCAAGGTGGTGATGTTGTTGTTGGCATCCACACCTTGGAAGCCGGTGATGATGACCACCTTGCCTGAGTCCAAATCTTTTTTAACGCGCTTGCCATCAATCGATTCAATACGCGCTTTCATATAGGCATCGTTGGTGCGCACCGGCACTTGCCAGCCGGTGTAGCTGATGGCGTCCACGCCAATGGTTTGCAAGGCAATCGCGAGCAAACCGACCGACACCTGCTCACCCGTTGAAGCAATCATGTCCATTTCGCGCGGGCACAGATCGCCCGCATTTGGATTGATGTCCTTGGCCAAACCCAAAAGACGGTTGGTCTCGCCCGACATGGCCGATGGCACAACCACGACTTGATGGCCGGCTTTGACCCATTTGGCAACACGGCGCGCGACGTTGTTGATGCGCTCGATGGAGCCCATCGAAGTGCCGCCGTATTTGTGTACCACTAATGACATTTTGAACCCTTACTATCGTGTGTAAAAAATCTTTTCAGCCCATTAACATACAGTATGCAGGGCGAAAACTCAATATAAGCCGCGTGTTTGCAGTGGTTTTTGTAACAAAATCACTGTTTTAGGCCTCTTCGTAGCCATTTGGGTTGCGACTTTGCCACACCCATGCGTCACGGCACATGGCTTCAACCCCGTATTCGGTCGAAAAATCCAACAGCGCCTTGGCCAACTCAGGATTCGCATACACCGACGCCACATCGCCCGCGCGACGCGGTGCGATGACGTACGGAATTTTTTGCCCAGAAGCCTGCTCAAACGCCTGCACCATCTGCAACACCGTTACAGGTTTGCCGGTGCCCAGATTGACGGTGAACGAATCATGACCCGCGAGCAGACGCGCCACAGCGAGCACATGGCCGCGTGCCAAGTCCATGACGTGGATGTAGTCGCGCTCGCCCGTACCGTCGGCGGTCGGATAGTCGTTACCATACACCGAGAGCTGCTCGCGCAGTCCCACAGCGACCTGCTGAATGTAGGGCATGAGGTTATTGGGAATACCGCGCGGATGCTCGCCAATCAGACCGGACGGATGTGCGCCAACCGGATTGAAATAGCGCAACATGGCGTAGCGCAAGTCGCTTTGCGCGTGCGCCACATCGGTGATGATGCGTTCCATCATCACCTTGGTTTCGCCATACGGATTCGTCGCCGACAACGGCGCATCCTCACGCATCGGCGGCACGCCCTTTTCGCCATATACGGTGGCAGACGAGCTGAGGACGATGTGCTGCACACCTGCTTGCGTCATGGCATCCAGTACGCTGAGCGTGCCGGTGACGTTATTGTGGTAGTAGGCCAAAGGTTTGGCGACCGACTCGCCGACCGCTTTGAGCGCTGCAAAATGAATCACCGCTTCGATCTTTTCCGCCTTGAGCACCTCGGTCAAACCAGCGGTGTTCAATACGTCCATTTCGATCACTTTCGGCAACACGCCGGTGATTTGCTCAATACGCTGGGCGACCTTCGGACTGGAGTTACAAAAATTATCGAGCATAATCGGCGTATGCCCCGATTCGATCAATACCACGGCGGTGTGCGCACCGATGTAACCGGTACCGCCGGTGAGTAAAATATTTGCCATAACTTGCTCCTAGAAAGAGGATATTCATACGAAAAGCGGCTGATGGCGGTTTTCGCACGACTACATCGAAAAATGTTCACCCAGATAGACGCGACGCACCGCTTCGTTATTCACGATGGTGTCTGCATCGCCTTCTGCCAGCACCGTGCCGTCGCTGATGATGTAGGCGCGGTCACAAATGCCGAGGGTTTCACGCACGTTGTGATCGGTAATCAATACGCCAATGCCGCGCTCGGTCAAAAACTGGATGATGCGCTGAATGTCAATCACGGCAATCGGATCGA
>CAZCDD010000100.1:0-5601 GCA_964497405.1 uncultured Hydromonas sp.
CGGCAGCACCGATTGAGCAAATCAATCAAATCAAACTGTCGGCGAACTGGATGGCGGCGTGTGGTGTGGCGGGCGAAGACGCGAAGCTGTACGACACGGTTAAAGCCGTGGGGATGGAACTGTGTCCGGCGTTGGGCATTTCGATTCCAGTCGGTAAAGATTCTCTGTCGATGAAAACAGCGTGGAATGACAATGGCACGGCGAAAAATGTGAAGTCGCCGGTATCCCTGATCGTCACGGCTTTTGCGCCGGTGACTGATGTGAACGCGACGCTCACGCCGCAGTTGCAACGTTCGGAGGAAACCACGCGCTTGTTGCTGATTGACATTGCGGCGGGCAAACAGCGCATGGCGCAGTCCATCCTCGCGCAGGTGAGCGGGCAGGTCGGTGCGCTCGATGATGTGCCGGATTTGGACGATCCAGCCATCTTGAAAAATGCGTTTGCTGCCTTGCAAGCCTTGCGTGCAGGCGGTTATGTATTGGCCTACCATGATAAATCGGACGGTGGTTTGTTCGCAGCGGCAGCGGAAATGGCGTTTACCGCGCAAACTTCGGTGGCATTGAATGTCGATCTGTTGACCGTTGATCCGAATTCCGCCGATGCAGGGGACTACAAAATCAATGGCGTGCAAATTGCGGTGCAGCGCAATGAATCCTTGATGAAAGCCCTATTCAACGAAGAGTTGGGTATGGTGCTGCAAATTCGCAAAGACGATACCACGGCGGTGATGGACGTGTTGCGTGCGCATGGTTTGGGCGCACACAGCCACATCGTTGGTCAGGTGATGGACGTGGCGCAGGAGAAAGCCGAGTTTTCGGTGTGGCAAGATGGCGAAGCGAAACTGCAATTACCGCTCGGCGTGATGCACGCGGCGTGGCAGGAAACCTCGTTCCACATCGCCAAGCTGCGCGACAATCCGGCTTGCGTGGCGCAAGAATACAGCCGCGCGCCAGAAGCATTGACGCCGAAATTGACCTTCACTCCGGATGCGGCGGCATCCGTGCCGTACCTGAATCTCGGGGCAAAACCGAAAGTGGCGATCTTGCGCGAACAGGGCGTGAATGGTCACGTCGAGATGGCAGCGGCGTTTACGGCGGCGGGCTTTGATGCGGTGGACGTACACATGAGCGATTTGCTCGCTGGACGCGTGCATTTGCAGGATTTCAAAGGTCTGGCGGCATGCGGTGGCTTCTCCTACGGTGACGTGCTGGGCGCAGGCGAAGGCTGGGCGAAAACCATTTTGTACCACGACAATCTGCGTGATCAGTTTGCTGAGTATTTCGCACGTCCCGATACTTTCAGCTTGGGTGTGTGCAACGGCTGTCAGATGATGAGCAATCTCAAAGGCATTATTCCGGGTGCGGAACATTGGCCGAAATTCGTGCGCAACACTTCGGAGCAATACGAAGCGCGTTTGGTGCAGGTGGAAATCACCGAGTCACCATCGATTTTGTTGCAAGGCATGAGCGGCAGCGTGCTGCCGGTGGTGATTTCGCATGGTGAAGGGCGTGCGAGTTACGCTGAGGCAGCGGATTTGGCAGCGGTTCAGGCGCAGAGTAAAGTGGCTTTGCGCTATGTCGATGCCGCCCATCAAGCAACCGAAACCTATCCGCAGAATCCGAATGGCGCACCGTTGGGCTTGAATGGCTTTACCACCACCGATGGCCGCGTGCTGATCATGATGCCGCATCCTGAGCGTGTGTTCCGCAATGAGTTGTTCTCATGGAAGCCAAGCGATTGGAATCAACTGAACGCTTCGCCGTGGTTGCAGTTGTTCCAAAATGCGCGTCGTTGGGTGGGCTAAACCCTGTACTGATAGTCCATAGCTCAAAAAAGCGTTGATTCAATGAATCAACGCTTTTTTCTTTGCGGATTAGATGCGCTTATTTCCAACAATCGGTATCGAGCTTCTCACTCAGACCGGAGATATTGCGGCTTTTGAATACCGGATTATCCGAGCCAGATTTGAGTTGCGCGCTGTAATCTTGCCACGCAGCAATGGCGTATTTAGACAACAGTAAAATCGCGACCAAGTTGATCAAAGCCATTAAACCCATAGAGGCGTCGGCCATATCCCAGACCAGAGGCAAGCTACCGGTCGCGCCGAACATCACCATGCCCAAAACCATCAGGCGGAACACCATCACCACGGTTTTATTTTCCTTGATGAATTTAATATTACTTTCCGCGTAAGCATAGTTACCGATGATAGAAGTGAAGGCAAACAAGAATACGGCAATGCCCATGAATGCCGCGCCGCCTTTACCCCCCATGTGGTAATCCACAGCGGCTTGGGTCAAGGCTGCACCTTTGGCGCCGCTGCCGGGCACATAAGCGTTAGAGAGTAAAATAATGAATGCGGTAGCGGTACAAATCACGATGGTATCGATGAATACCCCCAGCATTTGCAGCAAACCTTGGTTTACAGGATGAGGCGTAGAGGCTGAGGCCGCTGCATTGGGTGCGGAGCCCATACCCGCTTCGTTGGAGAACAAACCGCGCTTAATCCCCATTTCCATCGCCTTCTTCATACCCGCGCCTGCAGCGCCACCAACAGCCGCTTCGCCTGTAAAGGCATGGGTCAGGATGGTGCTAATCACACCCGGCAGAAGCGAAAAATTCATAACCAAGGCGTACACAGCAACCAGCAGGTAGGCAACCGCCATCACCGGAACCAAGATTTCCGCCACTTTACCAATACGCTTGGCGCCACCAAAAATCACCGCACCGGATAATGCGACGGTAATGATGCCGGTCAAGGTTTTGTCCAAACCAAAGCCGGTGTACAGTGCGTCGCTGATGGAATTACTCTGCACCGCATTGAATACCAAGCCGAATGCCAGCAATAAGCTCAATGCAAACGCAATGCCCAACGGACGCGAACCTAAACCCTGCTGGATATAGTAGGCAGGGCCACCGCGGTAGGTACCGTCGTCATTTTTGACCTTGAAAATTTGTGCCAGAGTGGCTTCTACGAATGCGGAAGCCATCCCCAACCACGCCGTGATCCACATCCAAAAAACCGCACCCGGGCCGCCGATGCTGATCGCTGTGGCGACGCCGGCAATATTGCCCGTACCGACACGACTGGCCAGACCGGTGGCGAACGCTTGGAATGAACTGATTTGGTTGGGATCTTCTGGTTTGGCGAATGTCACTTGGGTCGCGCGCTTGAGTGCGCGAAACTGTACAAAACCAAAACGAATGGTGAAGTAAATGCCTACGGCCAAAAGTAAATAAATGAGGACGTAACCCCAGAGTACGTCATTGAGGGCATTGATTAGATTGTGTAATGTCTGCATAGGTGCATATCCTTTGTGTGAAATGACAATTATTATTGTTCGTGAAAGCAGCAACGCCGCATAATATTTAAGTGAGAGCGTTGTATCTGTTACCTGCTCATAGTTCATTCTGGAGCAGGGTGCACATCCTAACATTCAATGCCGTGCTTTGATTAACATTTTTTCGGATATTTTGTTCAAATATTCTAATTATGATTAATTTTGTAGTGATTTATTTTGGATTTTTTTGTTTTATTGAAAAAGAATGATAATTCTGTAAAAAACCCCGCCGAGTGGCGGGGTTGGGTGAACCTTGAGGTTATGTTATGGGTTTACTGAGTATTGGCCGGTTGACCCACAAAAATTTCTACACGGCGGTTTTCAGCACGGCCAGCTTCGGTCGCATTGCTGGCGATTGGCTGAGTTGAGCCTTTGCCTTCGGTGGTGAAGCGAGAGGCGCTGACGCCTTTGTTCACCAAATAGGCTTTGGTGCTGTCGGCACGACGTTGTGACAACGGGTAGTTGATCGCGTCTGAACCGGTATTATCGGTGTGACCCACAATGCGAACAACAGTGGTTTTATTGGTATTCAAGGTGTTGGCAAAGGTATTCAATACCGTTTGCAAACGCGGCTGGATGTAAGCTTGATTCACCGCAAAGCCCGCATCGGCAGGGATTTCCAATTTCAATTGGTTATCCGCCGTACGGCTCACGTCAATGCCGGTACCCGCAGTCGCCGTTTCCATAGCGGCGCGTTGTTTTTCCATTTGGTTATTCCATACATAGCCGCCCAAAGCGCCCACTGCTGCGCCGATGGCTGCGTCACGTCCTACTTTGTCACTGCCGGTGGTGGAGCCGATGATGGCACCTGCGGCGGCACCGGCCAATGCGCCGATACCAGCGGCCATGCCTGCACCTGGAGGGTTGCCGTTATTGTAGGTGGCACAGCCTTGTAAGCTGATTGCGCCGATGATGACAGAGGTAATGAGCAGTTTTTTCATACAATTCTCCTTGCTGGGTTGTTGAATGGGTGCTACGTTTTCATTGTAGCACTGTTGTTCTATGGGTGTGACGCTGTGTCATTCTGGTAGATATCAATGAATACAGCGGCTGTTCGGTTGACGCTGGGAAAAGAAAACCCCGACCGATGAAGGTCGGGGTTTGTGCCTTTCGGCGATGCTACTGTGCTTGTGCAGCAGGGAGATTACATCATACCGCCCATGCCACCCATGCCGCCCATACCACCCATGTCTGGCATCGCTGGTTTGTCTTCTGGGATTTCAGCGATCATGCAGTCGGTGGTCAGAACCAAACCGGCAACCGATGCGGCATTTTGCAATGCGGTGCGGGTTACTTTGGTTGGATCCAAAACGCCTTGCTCTACCAGATCACCGTATTCGCCCGTTGCAGCGTTGTAACCGTAGTTACCGGATTGGCTCATCACTTGGTTAACGATCACCGATGGTTCGTCACCCGCGTTCAACACGATTTGACGCAATGGCTCTTCCATCGCACGCAGTACGATTTGGATACCGGCGTTTTGTTCGGCGTTCGAGCCAGTCAAGCCAGCGATTGCCGCACGAGCGCGTAACAATGCCACGCCACCGCCCGGCACAATGCCTTCTTCCACCGCAGCGCGAGTGGCGTGTAATGCGTCTTCTACGCGGGCTTTTTTCTCTTTCATTTCAACTTCGGTCGCAGCGCCGACTTTGATCACGGCAACGCCACCGGCCAATTTCGCCACGCGTTCTTGCAATTTTTCGCGGTCGTAGTCAGAGGTAGACTCTTCGTATTGCGCGCGGATTTGTTTCACACGAGCTTCGATGTTCGCAGATACGCCAGCACCGTCGATGATGGTGGTGTTTTCTTTGGCCACTTCGATGCGTTTGGCTTGACCCAAGTGTTCCAAAGTGACTTGTTCCAATGACAAGCCGGTTTCTTCCGCGATCACCACGCCGCCAGTCAGAATGGCGATGTCTTCCAACATGGCTTTACGACGGTCGCCAAAGCCCGGTGCTTTCACCGCAGCAGTTTTCAAAATGCCACGGATGTTGTTCACGACCAAAGTCGCCAATGCTTCGCCGTCTACGTCTTCAGCAATGATCAACAATGGGCGGCCGGCTTTGGCCACTTGTTCCAAAGTCGGCAACAGGTCACGGATGTTGGAGATTTTTTTGTCGAACAACAGGATGAACGGTGCGTCCATTTCAACCACTTGTTTTTCCGCGTTGTTGATGAAGTACGGTGACAAGTAGCCACGGTCGAATTGCATCCCTTCAACCACGTCCAATTCGTTTTGCAATGATTTGCCGTCTTCTA
>CAZCDD010000101.1:0-5577 GCA_964497405.1 uncultured Hydromonas sp.
ATAACAACTTCTTTTTTTATATTTATATGTGTATCTATATAGTTTACCAAATAACTACTAAATAATACAACTAATTATTAAAAATATTAAGATGGGGAAATATTGTAATATACAACATTCCCCCATTTTTTTACTATATGTGTTTATCCTCTTTTTGATACACTCTTTGCAGTTTCTGTCACATTTAATACAGTCATTAAATCGCTACCTTTTGCTGCTTCACTAGCTGCTGCAATAGCGCCTTCTACAATTGGAGCATCAGCTATTTTTACACGTTGATGCAACTGCATAGATAATCCTTCAATCGCTAATCCTGCTGATATGATAGAACTACCTACATCTGTAATGATAATTACACCATTTTGTCCATCATCTGCCTCTTCAATGGCTCGACAAATTTTTGCACTATCTGTGCCAAAACTACCATCAGCAGTACCTCCAGCAGCAATAATTTTCAATTCATTTGGGACTACTTTTTTTGCCATATCTCTAACACCTTCAGCAATGCTTACCATATGTGAGACTATTACTATACCTACCATTATCTTCACCTCTATTTTTTATTTATTACTTTCCATTGAACTCTTAGATGTTAATTTATTTTTATGTTCAGTAATTAATGCTTGCATAATGATAAATATACATAACAATGCACCAACTACGATTTTAGTCCACCAAGCAGACAATGTTCCCTGAAAAGTTATAAAGGTGAGAATTATACCTTGAATTAATACACCAAAAATAGTACCTGGCATAAAAGCTACCCCACCAGTTAATAATGTTCCACCAATGACAGAAGAAGCGATAGCATCCATTTCCATGCCCATTGCATGTAATGTATATCCAGATAACATAGTCCAAGAATATACTACACCACCTAAAGCTGCACAAAAACCACTTATTACATATGCTAAAATTTTAGTTTTTGTTACAGGTAAACCCATTAAGGATGCAGAATTTTCATTACCACCAATTGCAAATATAGTTCTACCAAATTTTGTATATTTTAATACTATAATGGCAATAATTAATACAATTAATGCTACCAAAGCACCAACAGAAATAAATCCTGTTCCAAACATATTTATACGTTCTGAAGCAATAGCTACATAACTTGGATTATCAATATTAATAGTATCTCTAGAAATAACAGCTGTCATACCACGACAAAAAAACATACCTGCCAATGTTACAATAAAGGGTTGCATCTTAAATACTGAAATTAAATATCCTTGGACAAATCCTATAACAATACCAATTAATAAAACTAAACAGATAACTACAGGTATTGCAAGTTCTGTATTCTGTAATAAATATGCTAAACACATACATACAAGTGCAACAACTGCACCTACAGAAATATCAATACCACCACCACCAGTGATAATTGTAAAAGTTACACCAACAGTAACAATAATTAGAGATGCATTATCAATAAGCAAGTTCCAAAAAACTTGTGGTCTAGAAAAACCATTATACATCGCTATACCAATACCATATAGTACTATGAATAATATTACAGTTACAAAAAATTGAAAATATCTTGAGGCTATTGCGGAATTTATATATTGTTTCATATTCATGCTTTATCCACCGCCTTTACTGTATTTTTTTTGCTCTTATTAAAAATTTCACGGAAATGTTTAGATTGAATTAAACATAAAATAATTACAACAATAGCTTTTACTACTGGTAATTGGTCAGAAGCTACTCCCATTGCATACATAGTAGTTGTTAATGTTTGAATAGTAATAGCACCAATTATACTACCACCAATATAAAATTTACCGCCACTTAATAATGTACCGCCTAAAGCTACTGCTAAGATAGCATCCATTTCCATATTTAACCCAGCATTGTTGGCATCTGCTGCACGAATCAAAGAACTTTCAATTAATCCTGAAACACCTGCACAAAAACCAGAAAACGCATATACTAAAAAGATAATTAAAGCAACATTTATACCAGCATATCTACTTGCTGTTGGATTAATACCTACTGATTGAATAAACAAACCAAGAGATGTTTTTTTCAATATAAACACAACTAATGCTATCATTAAAATTGCAATAATAATTGGACTTGGAATTATATTACCTGGAATATTTCCACCAATATAGCTAAATGGTGCATAATAAACTGTTATAATTTGTCCTTCAGTAAGTAACTGGGCAATACCTCTACCTGCAACCATTAAAATAAGTGTTACAACCATTGGCTGTATCTTTATCTTTGCTACTAAAAAACCATTCCACATACCGCAGATAACACCAGCTGCAACAGCTGCAATCATAGCTACAATCATTGGATATTCAGCTACACCATCGCCTCTACCACCAATAAGACTACAACAAACAGCACCTGAAATAGCAACTACTGCACCTACAGAAATATCAATACCTGCTGTAGCAATAACAAAAGTCATACCTAATGAAAGAATAATCAAAGATGATGAACGATTTAAAATATCAAACACACGACCATATAATCTACCATCCTGTGTTATCTCAACATCTAAAAATCCGGGAACAAAAATAATATTAAAAATAACCAAAATTGCTAAAGCAACTAAAGGTAAAAAAATTGAACTAGATTTAAATTTTTTTAATTTATCCATTAAACTTCACCTCCAGCAATAGCTTTCATAATGTTTTCTGAAGTAACTTTGTCGCCTTCTATTTCTGCAACTTTTTTACGATCGCGAATAACTGTTATCTTTGTACAAGTTCTAATCATTTCATCCATTTCACTAGAAATAAATATAACAGACATACCTTTAGATTTAGCTAAAGCTACAGCCATTTTTTGAATTTCACTCTTTGTACCAACATCAATACCACGTGTTGGTTCATCTAATATTAATAAATTAGGTTCTGTTATAAGCCAACGAGCAATAATAACTTTTTGCTGATTTCCACCACTTAAATTACTTACTAATTGTTCTCTATCAGAAACTTTTATTTTTAATAATTGAATACAATCATCTGCAAATACTACCTGCTCTTTATATGGTATATATTTAAACATTCCTTTTTTAGCCTGTAATGCCAAAATAATATTTTCACGAACACTTAATGAACCTATTATTCCTTGTACTTTTCTATCTTCTGGACAAAATGCTATTTTTTCATTCATTGCTTCAATTGGATTTTTTAAATTAACTTTTTTACCATTAATTATAATTTCTCCTTTAGTAATTGAATTTACTCCAAATAGCAATTCGGCTGTTTCTGTACGACCAGAACCTAGTAAACCACCAAGACCAATTACTTCGCCTTTATGTATAGTTAAATCTACATTATTCAATTTACCAGTACAACCGATATTTTTAGCTTCAAGAAATACCTCATCTGATGGTACACTTTTAGCACCCATTTTATCAAATTCTTTTACAGAATCTAAATCTTTACCAACCATTTTAGCAATTAATTCTACCTGTGGTAATTTATCAATATCATATGCTCCAACTAATTCGCCATTGCGTAAAATTGTAATTCTACTACACAATTCATAAATTTGTTCTAAGAAATGTGAAATAAAAATTATTCCCATTCCCTTTTTTTGTAATTGACGAATAATGCTAAACAAACGTTTTGTTTCTTCTTCATCTAAACTAGATGTTGGTTCATCAAGAATTAAAATTTTAGCATCAACATCAACAGCACGTGCTATAGCTATCATTTGTTGAATAGCGACAGAATAATGATCTAGTGTTTTTGTCACATCAATATGAATATTTAGACTATTTAACAGTTCAGCAGAACGTTTATTTATTTGTTTCCAATCAATAAAACCAAATTTTTTAGGTTCACGTCCAATAAAAATATTTTCTGCAACAGTTAAATTAGGGCATAAATTTACTTCTTGATATACAGTAGAAATACCACATTCTTGTGCTTCTTTTGGATTATTTGGTGAAATTTCTTTACCATTTAAAGTAATCGTACCACCATCACGATGATAAACACCTGTAAGAACTTTAATTAATGTAGATTTTCCTGCTCCATTTTCTCCCATTAATGAGTGAATTTCACCAGCTCGTAAAGTAAAATCTACATTAGATAAAGCTTTAACTCCTGGAAATATTTTATCTATATTTCGCATTTTTAAGAGAACATCACCCATATTCTCACCTCATTCAAGTAAAATTTTATACAAAATAAGCCGTACTTGCCGTTCAAGCCAAGTACGGCTTTTTACTATTTCTAGTAATTATTACACAATGAAATTAATATTTTCTTTCTGGTAATGTTTTTTCAGCAACATCTGCTGGGAAGACTCCTTCTTCCATATATACCATTTTATCTACTTGTTCACCATTTAAAATCTTCTTAGCTGTTTCCATGAGCAATGGTCCTTGTAATGGGTTGCATTCAACAGTACAATTTGATTTACCTTCAATCATAGCCTGGAAAGCACCTTTTACACCATCAACAGAAACAATTACAATATCTTTACCTGGCTGTAATCCAGCTGCTTCAATAGCTTGAATAGCACCTAAAGCCATATCATCATTTTGAGAGAATAAAATATCGATTTTATCACGACCACCAGATTTTAAGAAAGATTCCATAACTTCTTGACCTTTTTGACGTGTAAATTCACCTGTCTGAGACATTAAAATCTGATATTTACTTGCATCTGGAGATGCTTTCATTGCTTCTTCAAAACCTTCAGAACGTCCAATTGCTACAGAAGAACCTACAGTACCTTCGAGTACTGCTATATTATATACACTACCACCATCACGAGGTGTTTTATTTTGTGCTTTCATATATTGGTCAATCCATTCAAAAGCTTTTTTACCTTCAGCTTTTGAATCTGTACCTATTTTAGCTACATATAAATCATCACTTACTTTTGCATCACGGTCAACAATAACTACTGGAATACCTGCATCTTTTGCTTCTTGTAAAACAGTATCCCAACCAGTTTCAACAATTGGTGTAAATGCAATTAAGTCTACTCCTTGTGCAATGAAAGAGCGAATTGCTTTTATCTGATTTTCTTGTTTTTGCTGTGCATCTGAAAATTGGAGATTTATTCCTGCATCTTTTGCTGCTTG
This sequence comes from uncultured Hydromonas sp., assembly GCA_964497405.1. GTDB lineage: Bacteria > Pseudomonadota > Gammaproteobacteria > Burkholderiales > Burkholderiaceae > CTSOIL-112. The sequence goes on from CAZCDD010000101.1 coordinate 5,066, forward strand.
TTTAATAGATTCTGTTTGTGCTGTTCTCCATTCAGATTCAGCACCTAATTGAGAATAACCTATTGTAATTTCTTTACCATCTTTTGCGGCTCCACTTTCAGTTCCACTACTAGAACTGTTATCACTTCCACATCCTACACAAAAAGCCAACATGGTAAGACCGGTTAACGCTGCTACTAATCTTTTCATAATTTCACTCCTTAATAATGTTTTATAAAAATTTTATGCTTGTAAATCCACCGGTTTATTTAACTTGCTATTATCATACAACTTTTTGATTAATTTTGCAATAGGTAATATATATTTATTTTAAAATTTTAAAAATATTTCAAAATAAACTACAACTTAAATTATATTTATACTAAAAAATCATAAATTCAGTTTATAAACATAACAAAAAAACCTAAAAGTGCATACATTTTATAGTATACATTTTTAGGTTTTTTATATTTTATAAATTATCTAATAACATTTCGCCTACGCTATCATACAACTTTGTTGCAACATTTTTA
>CAZCDD010000102.1:0-5568 GCA_964497405.1 uncultured Hydromonas sp.
AACTTGCAAAGCCGTCGTTTCTGGGTAGAGTCTGAAAACCGCTACGTGCGTCTGCGCGTATCAAACGCAGCTCTGCGCACCATCGACAAAAACGGCATTGATTCAGTCTTGGCTGATTTGCGTGCCCGTGGCGAAATCTAAGGAGAACCATCATGCGCGATAAAATCAAGCTCGAATCTACTGCAGGTACCGGTCACTTCTACACGACCGATAAAAACAAACGCAATATGCCAGAAAAAATGGAAATCAAAAAATTTGATCCAGTGGCGCGTAAGCACGTGATTTACAAAGAAACCAAAATCAAATAATCCCAATGATTGTTTGACCTCATTTCTTTGCCAAAAGCCACCTCGATTCGGTGGCTTTTTTATTGACCGTCGTTGAGCACTGAGCATCCCACCAATCACGTCAGGATGAGTGATTCATTTTCCGCTACAATAAGCACTTTGATTTTTGCACACAAATCCACGCCATATGGTTCGCATTCAAACCAATACACCCACTAAGAAAATACAGTGGTTACTCATGGCCTCTTTACTGGCGCTGGGATTGTTCATTCTCTGGCCGGTTCTGAGAGAATTGGGCTATCGCTCAGGCGATGACGCCGTGGCCTTGCGCGTGTACGAATGGCGCAGCGAGCTAAAGCTCGAATCTTTGGAGCAACAATACGACCTACCCAAAGGCCTGCTCTCCGCCGTCATGCACCAAGAATCCGCAGGCAACCCGAGTGCAGAAAGCCACCGTGGCGCCAAAGGTCTATTCCAATTTATGCCGCCAACCGCGCAAGACATGGGACTGAATGACCGCTCACACCCGCAAAATTCCGCGCAAGCGGCGGCCAAATACCTCAATATGTTGTATCTGCGCTATGACAAAAACCTGGAGCTGACCTTGGCCGCCTACAACTGGGGCTTGGGCAATGTGGATCAATACATCAAACCCCGCTCCAACAGCAAAAGCAACAAAAGCAGCAAAAACAAAAAGAGCGATGAAAGCGACTACAGCGAGTTTCGCCTGAGCAAAATGCCGAGTGAAACGCAAAACTATATTTCGCGTATCAAAATGCTCCGCACCACCTACTATCTGCGTTAACGCTGCAATCCACACGATAAAAAAGCAACCCGATATGAGTTGCTTTTTGAGTCTTGAGCGATACGAACCGCACATCACGCACAACGAATCGCACGAACCTTCAGCTCATAGCCTTTTTCCGCCTCGACTTTCAGCTCAGCGCTTTGCCCCACCGGCAAAGTCACTTTATCGCGCACATGACCGAATGGCAAACCGGTCAAAATGGGCACTTGGCAGCGCGATCGCATATGCGCGACCATCTCATCAAAGGAGTAGCCGTTATCGCTGTCATAGAGCTGATAGCCATTGAACTGCCCCAGCAAAATTGCCGACTGCTTTTCTAAAACACCCGCATCACGCAACTGATACAAATTGCGCTCAATCCGATACGGATGCTCGTTGATGTCCTCTAAAAACAGAATCCCGCCCTCAATATTCGGCATATACGGCGTGCCAACCAATTGATTGATCATGGTCAGATTACCGCCCCAGAGAATACCGCTGGTTGCAAACGCGCACGGCTGTGGCGTTTTCACCACAATGCTGTCTTCACCATCGTTAATCAGATTCCAAAAATGTTTGAGCATGAACGGCGACGGCGTTTCGGGGCCAAAATCAAAGCTCAACATCGGCCCGTTGTACGATGGCATGCCGGTTCGGGTGTAATACGCCAGATTAAACGCCGTGAAATCACTGTGCCCCATCAGACACAGTTTCGCTTTCGCAATGCCTTCAAAATCGATGTGATCGAGCAAACGCGATAAACCATAGCCCCCACGCAAGGCCATCACCAAATCAGGACGTTTGGCTTTGAGCGACTCATCATCCATCGGATGCGCAAAACGCGAAAGCGCATTGAGTTCATTCAATCGCTCTTCATCGGTTCCCGCAAAGCGCTGGGTCTGCCGCAAAGCGCATGCCTGCCCCGTCACGCGCCAACCTTGGCGAACGAAGTAATCCACCCCGCGCGCGATGGCATTGCGATTTTGCGGATTACTGGACGGTGCGATCAATTGCAATACTGGCATCATTGCCTCCTGCTGTTATATCTGGATAAGTATTTTACGCCACTTACCCTTCAATTCCCTGACTGTCCAAATATTCTTCGTAATCGCCGTGGTAATCCACAATCTGACCGTCGCCTTTGACTTCAATGATACGCGTGGCCACATTGTCAATGAATTGACGGTCATGCGACACGATAAACACCGTACCGGCGTATTTTTCCAAAGCCAGTTGCAAGGATTCGATGGATTCCATATCCAAATGGTTGGTCGGCTCGTCCAGCATCAATACATTGTGTCGCCCAAGGATCAAACGACCAAAGCTCATGCGGTGTTTTTCACCCCCGGAGAGCACTTTGACCTGCTTAACCACATCCTCGCCCGAGAACAACAATTTACCCAGCACGCCGCGAATCACCTGATCGTCATCACCCGGCTGACGGTAATTGCCCATCCACTCCATCAGGTTTTCGCTCGAATCAAAGTGCTCGGCCACGTCTTGCGCCATATAGCCGATATCCGCGTTTTCCGACCATTTGACCGTGCCGCTGTCGGCCTGCAAATCACCCTGCAAAATACGCAGCAAAGTGGTTTTACCCACGCCATTGCCACCAATGATGGCAATCTTTTCACCCGCCTCAACCATCGCTGAGTATTTGCTGATAATCGGTCGATCAAATGCCTTGCTGATGGTTTCCACCTCCAGCGCCAAGCGGTGCAACGGCTTGTTTTGCTCAAAACGGATGAATGGATTCTGACGCGAAGAGGGCTTGACCTCAACGGTATCGGCTTTGATCTTTTGAATCATTTTTTGGCGCGAAGTGGCCTGAGAGGCCTTGGACTTGTTGGCTGAGAAACGCGCCACGAACTCTTGCAATTCAGCAATACGCTCTTTGGCCTTACTATTGGCCGCCAATTGACGCGCCCGCGCCTCAGCTGAGGCCAGCGAGTAATCGTCGTAATTACCGGCGTACACGGTCAAAGTACCGTAATCCATATCGGCCATATGCGTGCACACCGCATTCAAAAAATGTCGGTCATGCGAAATGATGATCATGGTCGAATCGCGATCATTGAGCACGCCTTCGAGCCAGCGAATCGTATCGATGTCCAAGTTATTGGTAGGCTCGTCCAGCAGCAACACATCTGGATTGGAGAACAGAGCCTGCGCCAACAACACACGCACCTTCAAACCCGGCGCAACGGCACTCATCAAACCCTGATGAAACTCCAACGGCAAACCTACGCCCAACAGCAGCTCACCGGCGCGCGCTTCGGCTGTATAACCATCGTACTGCGCAAATACCGATTCGAGCTCTGCCGCATGCATGTAGTCGTCTTCGGTCGCTTCCAGATTGGCATAAATCGCATCGCGCTCGGTCATGGCCTGCCACATCTCGGTATGCCCCATCATCACCACATCCAGCACGCGCATATCTTCGTAAGCGAACTGATCCTGACGCAATTTACCCAAGCGAATGTTCGGCTCCAACACCACCTGACCGGAGGACTGCTCCAAATCTCCCCCAAGAATTTTCATAAAGGTCGATTTACCGCAACCATTCGCGCCAATCAAACCGTAACGATTGCCCTCACCAAATTTGACATTGATATTTTCAAACAATGGCTTTGCACCAAACTGCTGAGTAATATTAACCGCTGATAACACAAGCACTCCATCTGACAAACAAAATTAAAAAATCAAAAAGAAAACACGCTAAATGAGTTCATTTAGCGTGCATGATCGCAACTTATTCCTGCGCCAATTTAATACGCTCAGGATACAGCTTAACCCCCATGCGTTCGCGCAAGGCCGCCATATAGGCATCAAATGACAAACTCTCGTTCGGGCCATTCCACACACCTTGCGCCCACTGCGTCACCTGCGCCAATTGCTGCTGCGGAAAGGACTCCTCCTTGACCACACGAATCACATCCACGCGATCGGTATCCGCCACCACCGCCAAGGCCGGCAAACCAGCGACCGGCAGATTCATTGCCTTCACCGCCATTGCTTGCGTTGCCCCCTGACTGCCCAGCCAGCTCACTTGCTGAGCAGTGCCAATGGCCGTATTCGCCGACAGCGTGCTCAGGTTTTTCTGCGCTTCCTCGCTGGCCTTGGCAACCGCCGCTTCGCGACGCAACTGCTGCTCCACCGCTGCTTTGACCTCATCCAAAGCACGCACCCCAGCCGGACGATAATCGATCACCCGCGCTACCAACAAGTCACCCGATGGCAAAGCCATTACCGGCGCAATCGCTTTGGACTCCGCTTGTGACGCATTCAACAGCGCCTCACGCACCTTCGCATCCTGAAACACCTCCGGCTCATTCGGCATGGCCTGACGCGTCACACCTTTGGCCTGCTGCACCTTGCTGTTAAATAGCTTGGCTAAAGTGGCCAGATCCTGTGGCGCCCTCGTGATTTGAGCATCCAATTGCGCCACCAATTTCTTTTGCACCACTTTTTCCAACACCACTTTGGACTGATTCGGATCCTGACGCACCTTAGCCAATTGCTCTGGCGTGGCATCCGAGCCAAATACCGCTTTGATGTCATCATCACTCAAACTGGCAGCCGAACCACTGCCCGCAACCGGAACAACCGCAAACTCCAAATCAAAAGCGTCGGGTACGGTAAATTGAGTTTTGTGCTGATCATAGTACGCCTGAACCTGCTCCGGCGACACCGTCACCTGCGCCATATACGGCGTTAGATCCACCGATTTGACTTCAATCCAACGGGTATGACCAAAAAACTTCGTCATAAAATCCGTGCTCATCGGCAAACTCAAAGCGCGGTATGCCGGCGCAATCTGCTCCTTGACCAAATCCACGCGCACGCCAAATTGGTGCATCGCCGGCGTCAAACCCTGTTGCGCCAAAGCCGCTTTGTATGCCGCTTCATCAATCGCACCCTGAGCATTTTTCGGCATACCCTGCATACGCGCCAAAGACTGAACCACCTCAGCATCGCTGGCGGTCATCTTACCGCTGGAGACCAAATCTTCAAACAGCAACTCATTGCTCATTTGTTTCAAAAGCGCCATTTGCGCCTCAGGCTTTTGATAATCCGCCGCGTTGAATTGCTCGCCCATCTGCTGGCGCGCATTTTCCACAAATTTTTGATAACGCAAAGAAAATTCGCGCTGACTGATACTGCGAGATCCCACCTCAGCGACCGCATCGGCCGTTGACGAACGATTGAATGATGCCACCCCAGTCAACACAAATGCCGGCAAAATCAGCAGCAGCAAAATAAATTGCAGCCAGCGTTGATGCGTTCGCACAAAATCAAACATAACAAACCCTTAAAAAGCATGGATGCTGCCCATCACCCCAATGGCAAAAGGATAGCGGTCATTTCCGTCAGAAAATAGCTTGTATTATAAATGAGCGCAAGAAAAAAGGCGAACCGAAGTTCGCCTTTGATCGTTATTGGCGGAGCGGACGGGACTCGAACCCGCGACCCCCGGCGTGACAGGCCGATATT
>CAZCDD010000103.1:0-5447 GCA_964497405.1 uncultured Hydromonas sp.
TACCGGCAAATGGTTTGCCCATCAAATCGAAGGCGTGAAGCCCGATGTGATGACGCTTGCCAAAGGCTTGGGTTCGGGCGTTCCAGTCGGTGCCTTGTTAACCGCAGGCCGCGCGACGGGCGTATTTCACGTTGGCGCGCATGGCACGACCTTTGGTGGCAATCCGCTGGCGATGTGCGCAGCACTAACCACCTTGGACGTGATTGAAGCCGATGGCTTGCTCGCCAATGCGGACAAACAAGGTCAAGCCATCCGTGCCGGTTTGGCTCAAGCTTTGAGCGCAGAAATGGCGGCGGGCAAGGTCAAAGCATTTCGCGGTGCGGGCTTGATGATCGGGATTGAACTGGATCGTCCGTGCGCTGAATTGGTCAAACGTGCGCTGGACGCGGGTTTGCTGATCAATGTCACGCACGACACCGTGGTGCGGCTGTTACCGCCATTGGTCATCAACGATGCGGAGAGTGCCGAATTGGTCAGCCGTTTGGCCGCAGTGATTCAAGAATTTTTAGCGTAATAAAACCCATTTAAGCGATATTTGAGTGAAGGAGCAAGGAATGAAAGCCGATGAAGTAGCCAAAAATGTAAAACACTATTTGCAGTTTCAAGACTTTAGCAAAGACGAACACGACTATATTTTTACCCGTACCCAAGAGCTCAAACGCCGCTTTAAAAACTACGAAACTTGGCATCCGCTGCACGATCGCACCATGGCGATGATTTTTGAAAAAAGTTCGACGCGCACACGTTTGTCATTTGAGGCGGGGATGCACCAATTGGGCGGCCACGCGATTTTCCTCAATACCCGTGATACCCAGCTGGGTCGCGGCGAGCCGATTGAGGACTCAGCACAAGTGGTCTCACGCATGACCGACATCGTGATGATTCGTACCTTTGGGCAGGAAATCGTTGAACGTTTTGCCGCGCATTCGCGCGTACCGGTCATCAACGGCTTGACCAATGAATACCACCCGTGCCAAGTATCCGCCGACATCTACACCTACATCGAGGAACGCGGCGACATTACCGGCAAAACCGTGGCGTGGGTCGGCGATGCGAACAACATGAGCTATACGTGGATACAGGCCGCGCGCGTGTTGGGCTTTCATCTGAACCTTGCGATTCCGGCGGCGTATGCGCTCGATCCGAAAATGATTACCGAAGCAGACAAACAGTATTTCACCGTGTGTGAAACGCCGATGCAAGCCTGCACCGGTGCGCACCTCGTGACCACCGACGTATGGACCAGCATGGGCTACGAGGCGGAAAACGAAGCGCGGATGAAGGCTTTTGCAGGCTATAAAATTACCGCAGAAATGATGGCCGCTGCCGCGCCGGATGCGCTGTTTATGCAGTGCTTGCCTGCGCATCGTGGCGAAGAGATCGATGCCGAAGTCATTGACGGCCCGCAAAGCGTGGTGTGGCAAGAGGCGGAAAACCGCATGCATGTACAAAAAGCCATCATGGAGTATTTGTTGCGCGGACGCTTTGAGTAAGCTGTATCTGAAACCATAAACTGAATTCGAAGGTGACCGCAATAGCAAAAAGTCTGCGTATGCTCAGTAATACGCTCGTACCTTTGCTTATTGATTGAATTGTCGTTATGAATTCATCGGTCATTTGAGTTGGGTTTGTGGTTTTTTTATAACTTTTTATGTAATCGTTATCTGAAAATTAGGTTGATTGTTCGGATTGATGTTATATTTATAAAAAGCATATGAAGTTATGGTTTTTATGTAATTTATTGAATGAAATATAAGGTTGTATTTTTTTACTTAAGAAGGCTCTATTTATGAACAGCGATGCAATTCACGATCAACCCATGCAGCGTAAGATGAACTCCCGTCACCTATTTATGTTGTCATTAGGCGGGGTGATTGGTACGGGGTTGTTTTTGAGCACTGGGTTTACCATCAGTCAGGCCGGTGGTTTTGGTACGTTATTGTCGTTTGCGGTTGGCGCGGTGGTGGTCTATCTGGTGATGCTGTGTCTGGGTGAGTTGGCGGTGCACATGCCGGTGACTGGCTCATTTCATACCTATGCGACGCGCTACATCGGGCCGGGCACAGGATTTACGATGGCGTGGTTGTATTGGCTGACGTGGACGGTGGCTCTGGGTTCTGAGTTCACCGGCGCGGGTTTGGTCGCGCAACGTTGGTTCCCTGAGATTGCGGTGTGGCAGTTCAGTATTTTATTCATCATTTTGGTCTTTGGCCTGAATGCGCTGTCGGTGCGCTTTTTTGCCGAGTCGGAGTTTTGGTTCTCCAGTGTGAAGGTGATGGCGATTATTGTGTTTATTGTGGTGGGCGGCTTGGCGGTCTTTGGTTTGTGGCCGATGAAGGATCATGCGCCTGCTCCGTTTTTGACGCATCTGACTGAAGGTGGATTGTTGCCCAATGGCGTTTTGCCGCTGTTGACCGTGATGCTGGCGGTGAATTTCGCCTTTTCGGGTACGGAGTTGATCGGCGTAGCGGCCGGTGAGAGTGTGGATCCGCATGCAACATTACCGCGCGCGATTAAAAATACAGTGTTTCGCTTGATTTTGTTCTTTATCGGCACGGTATTTGTTTTGGCGTGCTTGTTGCCTGCGGCAGAGGCGGGCGTGACCGAAAGCCCGTTCGTCACGGTATTTGACCGTGTGGGTATTCCGTATGCAGCCGATGTGATGAACTTTGTTATTTTGACCGCGATTTTGTCGGCGGCTAATTCAGGTTTGTATGCGTCTTCACGCATGCTGTGGTCGCTGTCGAACGAGCGTATGGCGCATCCGATGTTTGCTAAAGTCAATCGTCACGGCATTCCTTTTAATGCCTTGGTGTTCAGTATGCTCGGCGGTATTTTGGCGCTGCTGTCCAGCGTTTGGGCGGCGGATCAGGTGTATGTGGTGTTGGTGTCGATTTCTGGCTTTGCCGTGGTGGCGGTCTGGATGGGGATCGCCGCATCGCATTATTTTTTCCGCAAACAGTTTGTGGCGCAGGGTGGGCAGATCGATCATCTGCATTTTGTCGCGCCGATGTATCCTCTGGTTCCACTGGCCGCTTTGACTTTGTGCGGTTTGTCACTGATTGGCATTGGCTTTGACCCTGCACAGCGAATCGCGCTGTATTGCGGTCTGCCTTTCGTGGCTTTGACCTATGCGGTTTATTATGTTTGGTATCATAAAAAAATCCAATTGAAAACGGAGCTATCATGAATCCTTTGGCACAGGTTTTGGCGCATCAATCTTTGATCGTTATTGATGGTGCGCTGGGCACGGAGTTGGAGCGCAAGGGCTGTGATTTGAACGATGCGCTGTGGTCGTCCAAGGTTTTATTGGATCGGCCTGAGGTGATCGAGGAGATTCATTGGTCGTATCTGCAGGCGGGTGCCGACTGTATCACGACATCGAGTTATCAATCTTCGATTCAGGGCTTTATGGCACATGGCTTCGATCAGGAACAGGCATATGCTTTGATTCGCAAATCCTCTGAGCTGGCGGTAGCGGCGCGTGATGCGTATTGGCTCGGTTTGTCCGAAGCCGAGCGCGCGCAACGCTGCAAGCCTTTGGTGGTGGCGAGCTTGGGGCCGTATGGCGCGTGTTTGGCCGATGGCTCGGAGTTTCGCGGCGATTATGCGCTTGATGAAGCGGTGTTGTTCGATTTTTATCGTCCACGGATACAGGCACTGCTCGAAGGGGGCGCGGATTTGCTTGGCTGCGAAACCTTGCCGTCGTCGGCTGAGGCATTGATCGTGCTTAAGTTACTGGAAACCGAGTTTACTCAGGCACGTGCATGGTTTTCATTCAGCGCGAAAGATCGCGTGCACATCAGCAATGGTGAGCCAATTGAAACCGTGGTGCAGCAGGTGGCGCCGCATCCGGCGGTATTGGCGATTGGGATTAACTGTACACCACCACAGTACCTTGCGGATTTGATCACGCGGATTGCCCAGAATACGGATAAATTGATTATTGTTTACCCGAACTCAGGCGAAACCTACGATGCCGAGCATAAGACTTGGCACAATCATTCCACACACGGCGAATTTGCAGCTCAAGCGCATCACTGGTACGAGCTGGGAGCGCGTTTGATCGGAGGTTGCTGCCGCACTACACCGCGTGAAATCCAAGACGTAGCGAATGCGTTGAAATGCCCGCATTGCGCGAGCTAAATGGATGGTGATTGCAGAATCAGTTCAATGCCTTGTGCTTGTGCGCTGAGGTAGCCCCAGCGTGCAGGACTGCTCGGCGCGTTGTCCAAATCCCAGTCGGGTAGCACCCAGCGCACAAAATCCGCCGAGCGATGCTCATTCGGGCGGTGGGTGTGGCCGTGCAGCAGGGCGTTGGCGTTGTATTGTTCGCGCCATTGTTGAACGCCAGACTCGGTGACGTTTTGTTGGATATTGCGCTGTTTGCGCAGATGTTCGGGGGTATTAAGCCAGCGTTTGCGTGATTTCTCGCGCAGGTATTGCACCAGTTTGACACGCCAAGACAGCGGCGCTTTGAGTATGGTTTTTTTCACCCACGGATGGGTGTAAAAGCGTCGTTGCCGTTGATATTCGTGATCGTCCGTACACAGCAGGTCGCCGTGCGAGAGGATGATGCGCCGTGCGCCATCGACCAGTACACATGGGTCGGGCAATAGAATCATACCGGCACGGTCGCAGTAGGCTTGCTCCATGGCGATGTCGCGATTGCCACGCATGAAGTAGGTCTGCGTGCCGCGTGCTTTCAGTTTGTGAATCGCTTTAATTACCCGCAATGCCGCCGGATTGAAATCTGCCGCATCGTCGCCCACCCAGTATTCAAACAAATCACCGAGAATGAACAGCGCATCGTACTGCGGCGCAATGTGCGCGCAAAATTCGTCAAACTGCGCCATAGTGTTTGGCATGTGCTCCGACAAATGCAAATCGGATATCGCGCACCAGCCGCGAGGACTGTTGGACAAATCAAGCTCTTGAACCGATGCGCGTGTCATAATGATTTTATTCGACGATTTCGGCTTTTTCGATGGTCACGGTTTCTACCGGAACGTCCTGATGAAAGCCTGAGCGTGAGGTTTTCGATTGCTCAATCGCATCAACCACGTCGGTGCCTTCAACCACTTTACCGAAAACCGCGTAGCCCCAGCCGCTTGGGGTTGGTGAGCTGAAGTTCAAAAACTCGTTGTCGTTGGTGTTGATGAAAAACTGTGCGGTCGCTGAGTGCGGATCAGAGGTACGCGCCATCGCAATGCTGTATTTTTCGTTTTTCAGACCGTTGTCCGCTTCGTTGGTGATTGGTGCGGCAGTTTTGCTTTTTTCCTTCATGTCAGCGGTGTGACCGCCGCCTTGGATCATGAATTTTTTGATCACACGGTGGAAAATCGTACCGTCATAGTGACCGGCTTTCACATACTCGATGAAATTGGCAACGGTTTTCGGTGCTTTTTCGGCGTTCAATTCAATCACGATCGCGCCGAGATTGGTGG
>CAZCDD010000104.1:0-5428 GCA_964497405.1 uncultured Hydromonas sp.
GGCTCAAAAATATCGGTCACGGCGCGATTGCGAATCAGGTCGCGATCCATGTTTTTGCGCACATTCGGGTCATACGACGGATAGTTGGACAACGCCAAAATCTCGCCGGTACGGGTATCAATCACAATCGCAGAAGCGCTTTTGGCATTGTGGTACTCAACCGCTCCGCGCAGCGCCGTATGTACGATGTATTGCACGCGCGCATCCAAGGACAAGTACACATCCTTACCCGGATGCGCTTCGGTCATCACCCCTTCGTCCTCAATCACATTGCCCAGACGGTCACGCAGCACCTTGCGCGCGCCCGGCTGACCTTGGATTTCTTTATCGTACACCGCTTCCAAGCCTTCTTGGCCTTGGCCTTCGATATTGGTAAAGCCCGTTAAATGCGCAAAAACCGCAGCTTGCGGGTAGTCTCGTTTCACTTCTTTTTGGCTGTACACACCGGGGATTTTCATCTCTTTAATCTGATCGGCGATTTCCTGTGGCACTTGCCGTCGCAGGTAAACAAAGCGTTTATTGTCTCGTGCGACTTTTTTGCGGATGTCCGCCACGCTGATTTCCAGCAGTTTGGCGAGCTGGTTTTCCTGCGCATTGGTCATTTTGACTTCTTCAGGAATCACCCAAATCGCGCGTGCAGGCACATTCGAGGCCAGCACCACGCCATTGCGATCGTAGATTTTGCCGCGCGGCGCAGGGATTTCGAGCAGGCGGGAGTAGCGCGCTTCGCCCTTGCCTTGCAAAAATTCGTTATCCAGCAACTGAACCTTAATCGCCCACAAGGCCAACGATGCCAGCGCGACACTGAGTACGGCCAGCATCAGCGTGGAGCGCCACATTTCCAACGGAAACACGGCTTTATTTTTAGGGGCGTTGGTATTCGCCGAAGCATTGGAGGATAGCCAGCTCATGGTTTCACTCCCACGCCGACTGGCTGTGCGGCATTGCCCGCATTCGCCGTATGACTCACATCGGTCGCTGCATTGGCGCCATTGGTTTTCGGGGTCATGTAATAAGTCACACTCGGGTCCACGCGTTGCATGTCCTGACGACTGACCACTTCGGCAATTTTGTCATTTTTTGCAGCCGAGACTTGCTGCACCTGACGGGTGCTCCACTCCACCTGCAATTGTTGCTCATAGGCACGCGCCTGCTCCAACTGCGTGTTGAGCACCCGAGCTTGATGGCGCACGTTGATCACCATCATTGCCATCACAATGACTGCGCTCAACAAAACGATGGAACTGCGCCAGCTATACATGAGTTTTCAACCCTTTTATCCAATCACCTTACGGTGTCACTTCATTTAACTTTTCCGCCACGCGCAAAATTGCTGAACGTGAACGCGGATTGTGCAAAATTTCGTCTTCACTGGGCTTTTGCTTACCCAAATCGCGCAGCAACAAGCTCGGCAGTTGCGCCTCGGTCAGCGGCAATCGCGCCCACTCTGCCGAATGTCGGCTGTGTTGCGCGATGAAACGTTTGACCGGCCGATCCTCCAAGGAGTGAAAACTGATCACCGCCATCCGCCCATTTGGCTTGAGCAAACCCAACACCGTGTGAAGCACCGCATCCAAATCACCCAACTCATCGTTGACCGCTATGCGAATCGCTTGAAACGTCCGAGTCGCCGGATGCTGACCCTTTTCAAACTTTTTCACCTGCCCCGCCACGACCTGAGCCAAATCCAAGGTGTTGGCAAACGGCTTTTGCACCCGCCGCGCCACAATCGCCTTGGCAATCGGCTTGGCAAAGCGCTCTTCGCCATATTCGCGAATCACCCGCGCCAGATCGGCCTCATCGACCGTTTCCAACCATTGCGCCGCCGTCAACCCACGACTGTTGTCCATGCGCATATCCAGCGGCCCATCCTGACGAAAGCTGAAACCCCTTTCAGCTTCGTCAATCTGCGGCGAGCTCACGCCCAAGTCCAACAAAACCCCATCCACACTGCCTTTGGGTAAATGCACCGACATGGTTTTGAAACTGTCATGCACCACCTGTACCCGGGCATCGCTTTTGGCCAACTCCTGCGCTGCGGCAATCGCGCGCGGATCTTTATCAAACACCCAAAGCCGACCCGCCTCGCCCAACTGCGACAAAATCAGCTTGGAATGCCCGCCTCGTCCAAACGTCCCATCGACATAAATGCCATCCGGACGAATCGCCAAAGCTTGCACCGCTTCTTGGAGCATCACGGTGATATGCGTTTGCGTATTCATGAAGCGTTAAAAGCTGAAATTTTGAATGGCTTCCGGCCATTCGCCTGCCATAGCGGCATCTTCGAGTTGCTCATTCAACTGAGCGTTCCAAATTTGAAAATGCGAGCCATTGCCCAGCAGCTCAATATCCTTTTCCAACTTGGCCTTGGTGCGCAAAGCGGGCGGAATCAAAATCCGACCAGCGCTGTCCCACGCAATCGGCTCCGCATTGGAAAAATAAATCCGTCGCCACACATTCAAACCCGATGGCCAAGTGGCAATTTGCGCCGCCATTTGCTCCCAAACCGGCAGCGGCAGCAGCAATAAGCAGCCCTCAGGACTGCGCGTGATGTACAATTTCCCCTCGCACTCAGCCATGAGCGCGTCACGATGCTTGGACGGAATCATCATCCGACCTTTGGCATCCAATGTGAGAGGAGAGTTACCGATGTACACGCTTTACCCTTGTTTCTATCATCCGGCGCGGTCATTTTGCGTTGCATTGGCGGCAGAAAAATCACTTTACTACCACCAATAGACACTTTTTACCACGTTTTTCACAACTTTACGGCATGGCGTGAATCCCGTCAAGCCGAAAGTCATTTTTCTCAATAAAGACAATGGGTTAGCGCATTTTTTCAGGAAAAATCAGAAAATTTTTTTGTATTAAAAACAAAGCACTACAAAAGGTTGTAAAAGTAAGCATTTAAGAAACCGCGCCAACAAAAATTTCTCAGGTTTTGCAACTAAAAACCGACAGACGCTTTGCCTCATTCCATCACCCCAAAAACCACCTCATCTTCCGGATGGCTTGCTTTTCAAGCAAACAGCCTCATTTAAGCTTTAAGCACTTGGAAATGATCCATCGCCACGGTTCACAAACCACCCGCCAAACGTTACAATGACCGTATGAACACCGCGAAAAACACCTCTAAACGCTCAATCACCGAAACGCCCGCGCCGATGAATCTCACCGGACAGTTTCTGATCGCCATGCCCACCTTGCACGGCGACACCTTTGATCGTACGGTGATTTATATGTGCGAACACAGCGCCAGCGGTGCCTTGGGATTGATTGTCAACCGCACAGCCGATGTCAAAGTTTCAGAAATCCTCGATAAAATGGCGGCAGAAAACGACAGCATTACCTATCAGCCATCGGCTCGCGCCGATCAAGCGGTTTTACTCGGTGGGCCAGTACAAATCGAGCGCGGCTTCGTGCTACACGCGCCATTTCAAAAGTACGCCTCAACCGTGCGCATCAGCGAGCGTTTGGGCCTGACCAGCTCACGCGACATTCTGGAGGATTGGGCGCAAGGACAAGGCCCCGAGCACATGCTGTTGGCACTCGGCTACGCCGGTTGGAGCGCAGGACAACTGGAAGAAGAACTGGCCAACAACGCATGGCTCACCGTACCCGCGGATGAACATGTGCTGTTTGAAACCCTGCCAAGCGAAAAATATGCCCAAGCCATGCGCCTGCTGGGCATTTCCGAAACCATGATCAGCGGCACGGCTGGACACGCGTAATGAACAACGCCTGCACCATCCTCGGCATTGATTACGGCCTTAAACGGGTGGGCATGGCCGTGGGCAACACGCTCACGCAGCACGCCGAACCGCTGGAAATCATTACCCATAACGGCGATGCCAATACCGTCATTCGCCGCATCCAGCAACTCATTCGCGACTGGCAGGCCGATGCGCTGGTGCTCGGCATACCGCGCCACCCCGACGGCGCGGCGCATGCCATGACGCAAGTGTGTACTGACTTTCACGCACAGCTGAGCGCCGCCATCCGCCAGCCCATTCATTTGATTGACGAGCGCTACTCCTCCGCTGTTTTGTCCAATACCATGCGCACCAACGCGCGCGGACAAACCCGCTCCGTCGCACAGGACGACCGCGCGGCGGCGGTGATTTTGCAGCAATATTTGGACGAGCGAGCCACGCCCGCCTAATCCGGCCACATCATGCGTGCGCACAAAATCCCGCCCTAAGCATCAGCACATCGGTTAGAATATCGGGCAGACTACTTCATACGGTGTTTGCCATGTCCCATCTGTCCGATTTCGACGCTCCCAACTCCCACATCCCCGACGCAGAACATTTATACGGCCAATTGCTCAGCCAATTGCGCGATTTGTTCGCCCGTTCCGAGCAGCAACCCGCTTTAGTCGGCATACACCGCGGTGGCGCGTGGTTGGCACAACGCTTGCACAAAGATTTGGGCTTGAGCGAGCCGTTCGGTACGCTGGACATTTCCTTCTACCGCGATGACTACGCCACCAAAGGCATCAGCGCCAACATCAAAACCACCGACATCCCGTTTGACATCGAAAAGCGCACCGTGGTGCTGTGCGACGACATCCTGAACAGCGGACGCAGCGTGCGCGGCGCACTGAACGAACTGTTTGAGTTTGGTCGTCCCGCACAGGTTCTGCTCGCCGTACTGTACGATCGTGGCGGACGCCAACTACCGATCGCCGCACAACTCATGGGCGGCGCAGGCGAATTTGACCCCGCCTACAAACTGGTGCTGGAACGCGACAGCACCAGCCGATTCTGTTTCCGCATCCCTCGTCGGATCGATAAAACCGACCTTCCCAAGGAGCCTTTATGACCGCTCAAAACCCATCCAGCCCACGCCCTGTACCGTGGGCTGATTTACGCAACGCGCGTAATCCGCAACTCACCGCCGACGGCCAGCTGCAACACCTGCTCAGCCTCGAAGGCTTGTCGCGCGAAATGCTCACACAGATTCTCGATACCGCCGAGTCCTTTCTCTCGCTGAACGATCGCGACGTGAAAAAAGTGCCCCTGCTGCGCGGCAAATCGGTGTTCAATATTTTCTTCGAGAATTCCACGCGCACGCGCACCACCTTTGAAATCGCGGCCAAGCGCCTGTCTGCCGATGTGGTCAACCTCAACATCGAAGCCTCGTCCACCAGCAAGGGTGAAACACTGCTCGACACCATGGACAACCTCGCAGCCATGCACGCCGACATGTTCGTCGTGCGTCACAACCAAAGCGGCGCGCCCTACCTCATGGCCGAGCACCTGAACAAACTCGGCCGCAAAGACATCCACATCATCAACGCTGGCGATGGCCGTCACTCGCACCCGACGCAAGGTCTGCTGGATATGTACACCATTCGCCACTACAAAAAAGACTTCACGCAACTGCGCGTGGCGATTGTCGGTGACATCCTGCATTCTCGTGTAGC